>NZ_JACJDM010000001.1:0-272879 GCF_014163545.1 Pseudoalteromonas sp. SR45-6 | reverse complement strand
GCTAAGTGCTAAGTGCTAACAAAATGTTTTAATAATTAAGCTGGCAGTGCCAGCTTTTTTGCGCTTATACGGATACTTTTCATAAATGTTCTAATGTACTTTCATTTAAAAAACGACTTAGCTTTCTCAGATTTAAACCCTCATTTATTTCTCATTCTTTTCTCTTTGTGCAATAAAATTTTAGTGAATTATTCACAAAGGTATTAAGGTTCGCTGCGCTTAAAGAGCTAGCCACGCAAATAGAACCGATTTGATTAATTATTGGCTAACCTTATCACTGCAGTGCCCTTCCTTTTAATACATAATCATTTTGACAGCGGTTACTAGCAACAATGCGGCGAAGATTTTTTTGACTAACGTGACTGGCAAGTGATGGGTGGCTTTGGCGCCTAACGGGGCGGTAAACCAGGATGCGCAAATAATACCGAATAACGCTGGTAAATACACAAATCCAGCAAATCCATCTTCTAGTGCAAAATGGCCGCTGCCTGAGCTGATGTAACCAATTGAACCAAATAATGCGATAACAATGCCGCATGCGGATGCACACCCTATGGCTTTTTTCATATCGACTGAGAAAAACGTTAACAATGGTACCAAAAGCGCGCCTCCGCCAATACCGATCATCGCAGACAAGCCGCCGGTGATCGTGGTCATAATGGTTAACACACTTTTATTGGGCATGCCACGCTCAACCGATGGCTCACGCTTGTTACTTACAAACATCTTTATCGCAATAAGTACCACTGTGATAGCAAACACTAAGCGAACAACCTGCTCAGGTAATAGTGCCGCTATAAAGCCACTGATAAGCGCCCCCAGTGCAACGCCCGTCATTACCCAAGGAGCAAGAGTCCATGGAACATTGCCATTTTTATGATGTGCGATTGCGGAAGACGTTGATGTAAATAATATTGATGCTAATGACGTTGCAATTGCGGCAATAACGACTTGCTCAGCTGGTAGAATTTCAAAATGCAGTAAAATAATACTCAACACAGGAACAATAACCAACCCGCCCCCAATACCTAGCAGCCCTGCTAAAAAACCTACGCCACAGCCAAGTAAGGCGCAGTATAAAATCAACATTATCAATTCACTCATTGCGTTATCTCTTATTATAATTTGGGAGCACTCATGCTAAATGAATGCGGTTCTATTTCCTATTGAGCTGCTATCACTCACCATATTGGCCGCGAGTATATCAATATAACTGATGTCTATTGATATATTTGGCTAAATTAAGCCCTGAATAATCCTCATGTTTTAGATGAAATAAATACAACTTACACATCTAGAAGTCTAAATGTCTGCATGGCCAAGTTGAAACTCTTTTTTTTCAAGTGCCACTTCAGATAATTTATAGCTAATGGCGTGCAATATTATTAGTTGATGAATACAGCTCATGTTTTAGGTGAAATTAAACCGTTTTTATTCATGTATCGATCCACGTATAAATAGCTCAACTCTTAGAGGCAACACAGTTTTACAGCGGTTTTAATTAAGCCATCAGGCACAAAAACTGTGAACATCACTTACGAGATCAGTAACGTTAATCCGCTCAAGAGCACAGCATAAACGCAGGTTTTAAATCAGATAATTGGATATAGATCACTATGACTAAAGATTTCACATTTACTATTAAGAGTATTTGTCTCGATGAAAATTATCATCCAGCAGCTAATACACGTATCACTACCAATTTTGCAAACTTGGCCAGAGGCAGTTATCGCCAAGCAAACTTACGCAACGCCTTAAAAATGATCGATAACCGTTTTAATGCCTTGGCGCAGTGGGATAACCCAAAAGCGGATCGTTATTCTGTAGAGCTTGAAATCATCTCTGTTGATATGGATATTGCTGGCAGTGGTAATAGCTTTCCATCGATTGAAATATTGAAAACAAATATTGTTGATCATCACACTAACAAACGCATTGAAGGCATTGTAGGAAATAATTTTTCCTCCTATGTGCGCGACTATGATTTTAGTGTATTACTGCAAGAACATAATAAAGATCAGCCTAAATTTAGTATTCCTGATAACTTTGGCGAGCTGCATGGCAAACTATTTAAATATTTTATTAGTTCTGACAGCTACAAAAAGCACTTTAAAAAGCCGCCAGTAATATGCCTAAGTGTTTCGGATAACAAGACCTATCATCGTACTGAAAATCAGCACCCTGCGTTAGGTGTTGAATATCAGCCAAATGAACCGTCTTTGACTGAGCAATATTTCAAAAAAATGGGCTTGCAGGTGCGTTATTTTATGCCGCCAAATAGTGTAGCGCCCTTAGCCTTTTATTTTGTTGGTGATTTGCTAAATGATTACACTCATCTTGAGCTTATTAGCACTATTAGCACTATGGAGACATTTCAAAAAATCTACCGACCAGAGATCTATAATGCCAATGCGACTGCGGGGAAATCATATCAACCAAATTTGAAGAACCTAGATCATTCACTCACGCAAATTGTTTATGACCGTGAAGAGCGCAGTAAATTGGCGAATGAACAGGGGAAATTTGCTGAGCAGCACTTCATCAAGCCATATCAAACAGTGCTTGAGCAATGGTCTGCTAATTACGCGTAATAGCGAGTTCAATCGTTAGATTCAATCGCAACTTAAAAAGTTAACCCAAATAAATGGCATTATTTATTATGAAAACATCTATTAGCAAAACAATATTACCGACTTCAACTGCAGGCAGCTTACCTAAACCTTCATGGCTTGCAGAGCCAGAGACTCTTTGGTCACCTTGGAAACTTCAAGGTGATGAATTAATTGACGGCAAACACGATGCATTACGGATCTCTCTGCAAGAGCAACAACGCGCAGGTATTGATATTGTCAGTGATGGCGAGCAAACACGCCAACACTTTGTTACCACATTTATTGAGCACCTTAACGGTGTAGATTTTGAAAACCGTAAAACGGTGAGAATTCGTGACCGCTATGATGCCAGTGTACCGACAGTCATTGGACCTGTTAGTCGTATAAAACCGGTTTTTGTTGATGATGCTAAGTTTTTACGCAGCCAAACCAAAAAACCGATCAAATGGGCGCTACCAGGTCCTATGACTATGATAGATACACTTTATGATGACCATTATAAAAGCCGCGAACAGCTCGCTTGGGAATTTGCCAAAATTCTTAATCAAGAAGCCAAAGAACTAGAAGCTGCGGGGGTTGATATCATTCAATTTGATGAGCCTGCATTTAACGTGTTTTTTGATGAGGTAAATGATTGGGGAATTGCGTGTTTAGAAAAAGCCATTGAAGGCCTTAAATGCGAAACGGCCGTACATATTTGTTATGGTTATGGCATCAAAGCCAATACAGATTGGAAAAAAACGTTAGGCTCAGAATGGCGACAATACGAAGAAGCATTTCCAAAACTGCAGCAATCTAATATTGATATTATCTCATTAGAATGTCACAACTCTCATGTACCAATGGAACTACTTGAACTTATTCGCGGTAAAAAAGTAATGGTTGGCGCCATTGACGTTGCCACCAATACCATAGAAACACCTGAAGAAGTGGCAAATACGCTACGTAAAGCACTGCAGTTTGTCGATGCTGACAAGCTCTACCCGTGTACTAACTGTGGTATGGCCCCCCTACCTCGCGCAGTTGCAAGAGGTAAGCTCAATGCGTTAACCGCTGGCGCAGAGATTATTAGAAAAGAGCTGGCTCAAAGTAATTAAAATCTAATTTATTTCATGAGGTGGAGTAACCACCTCGTCCTAATTTATTTTCAACAATTACACTTACTACAAATACAATAAGCCTATATACACATAAAGTATTTAATACCCGCGCTTTTGCCAAAACTCAATTTCTGACATGGACTCTTGTTCAAACACTGAAAATGTTTTATCGGCAATCAGTTTACCGTTTAGCTCTATGGTCATGCGCCAGTCACCTATTTTATTGCTGATAGGTTGCCACAAGGTATCACCTAAGTAAAAGTGCCAGTCATTGTCTTTAACGTATTCAAAGCCGTAAAATGGTGGCATTACCTCACCATCAGCATCCGGTATGTCAGGATGATAAATACAATAATGAAGCTTTTCGCCTTTGGCTTTTTTAATATTAATGATAAAACCAAACTCCACATCGAGTTGTGCGGGTACTTTTGTGGTAAATGCTTGAATTTGCGGTAAGGCTTTTGATGATGAATCCCACTTTGTATAAATACCAAAGCTTTGCATAGTGATTGCGGGCTGAGTTTTTGCCATTATTTATCCTTTTTTTGATGCATTAGTTTAACGTATTTACACGGCAAAATTAAGCGCCAAAACGTTTAGGATCTTTAGGATAGAAAAAATCAGGCTGGCGATCACACAAGGCAAACTCACGGGTATTTTTGTAAGGTAGTTTCATAAACCCGGCAACCCCCACATCAGTAATGCTCACCGCATATTGCATCAACTTATTAAGCAAGCGCTTAAACTGTGCTTCTTTAGTGCCATCTAACAAACGATAGTAATGATGTATTTTCATTCTATCTGGTAAAGCTTCAAAAATAATGCAGCCGGTATGATGTATTTGGTTTAACTCAAATACGCATTTGATCACTTTTTTAGGTAGCTGCAGTTGCTCGTCCGGATCTTTACCGTCTTCAAAATAAGAATGTGGTCGGGTGACTTCTGAGCTTTTTAAATTCATTACCTCATAGTCAAGCTCTGGAAGTTGTTCAAACTTAAATGCCCCTGTGCCATCACGCTCCAGTTGAATGGTCTTTCTTGCATCAAATAAACAACACTTAAATAAGCCTTTTTGATGAATGCCTTGTGCCAACATCACGGTATTATTAACCGCTTGGGTAAAAGCATGGCCTAAACTTTCATCATGCATGATCAGTGATGATTCAACGAACAGTGATTCCTCTTTCCAATGAAAGCTTAAGCCCCCTACTACTGGGTATTTTGCTAATCGGCTGATAGAGGCTAAAAATGCTTTTTCAGTATCACCGGTATCAAACAGGAATTCTTTATAATACCGGTCCAATTGAGCGTCATTTACATCAAGCAGTTGTTGATTGAGGTCGGCTTGGCGTAAAAATTGTTTACGTGAACTATAAACCACAGTATCAGGTAGTTCGTCATCGTTACCAAACCAAAATGGAATATTGGCTCGCACATCTTCAGCTAAATTGAGCTCTGGTAAATATGCTTTTGCCATAGCAGGCATATTACGCATAAAGTAATCACCCGCCCCGTCTCTTGTAATTTTATTTTTAGAGAGCATACCGTCAATCACTTTTGCAAGCTCCATAGGGAGCCCTAGTGAACTGGCTGGGATCACTTGCGCGCCAAATCGGCATGACTGTGCAGAAGCCAGTGCGTATAAGGTGGACGCCACGCCTTGCTCATCAAAACGCGGCGATGATTTAGCACCTGACATTTGCTCATCACCAATAAAATACACATCCCCCATCCGCGCATTGGTGGTACTTAAATCGCCAGACATTAAATCCATAAAGTTACTGGTGATTGGCTCGCCATTACTGTCTATTTGGGCATACACCGAGCTGCCCCAGTCCACCAGCGATAAGCCTTGGGTATGTTCATCCCACACTAGATTAGAGGGCTTGATATCGCCATGCACAATCGGTTGTGGCGTTATGCCATTTTGCTGAGTGCGTAGGTCTATTAATACATTACGTAGTTTTAGCGCTAAACTGGCGATTGCTGCTGCGCTAAAGCGGCCTTTTTTAAGTGATACTTTTTCTAAGTCTTCGCCCAGCGCGCGGGCCATCATTAAAATGCCCTGCTTTTTTATCCGTTCAAAAGCATAAAACTTAGGCACTAATGGGTTATCAACTTGCGAGAGCATATACGCTTCGTCCTCAAGTCGATCACGTACACTTTGCGCCAAGGTGATACGTGAAAATTTAAACACCCAAGGAAGTTTACGCTCATCTAAACCCGCAAATACAAATCCAAAAGCACCCGAGCCAATCATTTCAACCTGGCTGTAGCCTAAATTAGTGAGTTGCTTAATACAGATATTCAACCATTGGCGATGTTTTTTGGCGTCATGGTGCGAAAGCAAATAGACCGACTGCTCTTCATTGATATAAAAATTGCGGATTGCTTTGGTTTTCACTGCGAGGTCTCAACGTATTCTAAAAAATGTAAGGGATAAGGGTGAAGCTAGCTTATTGATTATTAATTTTTTAGTTCTAAATTTCTAGTCATTTAGCCTCAGCTTAGCGTGTCCTGACATTTTGCGCAAAAAAAGTGTAAAAAGGCAATGTGTGTTAAAAAAATAATGCACCCAACTCACTAAACGACAAGTGATACTCCTTATTCATGGTAATTACTTAGTTAGATATTACAGACTTTCTGATTGGTAAAATAAAAGAAAAAAAGCCGCGTGATCAGTAAACTGATCACAACAGCTTTTAACAACCAGAATCGTTATAAATTAGAGTGCTTGTTCAAGCTCTGGTAGCACATCAAATAAATCTGCTACTAAACCATAATCTGCCACTTGGAAGATTGGCGCATCGGGATCTTTATTGATAGCCACAATCACTTTAGAGTCTTTCATACCCGCTAAGTGCTGAATTGCGCCACTAATGCCTACGGCAATATATAAGTTAGGCGCAACGATCTTACCGGTTTGACCCACTTGCATATCGTTTGGCACAAAGCCTGCGTCAACCGCAGCACGAGACGCACCAATTGCCGCGCCTAGTTTATCGGCAATACCATTAAGTAATGAAAAGTTCTCGCCATTTTGCATACCGCGTCCACCTGATATAACCACTTGCGCAGCAGTTAACTCTGGGCGCTCAGATTCGGTTTGCTCAACACTTACAAATGCGCTTAATTCACTGCTAAACACAGAATCAACAACACGACTCTCAGCGGGAGCTTGCTCACCTTGCAGATCAAAGCTACTTGCACGAACGGTGATCACTTTTTTGCTATCCAGTGATTTTACAGTTGCGATGGCATTACCTGCATAGATTGGACGTTTAAATGTATCAGCGTCAACCACATCAATGATTTCTGAAATTTGTGCAACATCAAGTAATGCGGCAACACGTGGCATGAAATTTTTGCCCGTTGTAGTGGCACTAGCAACAAGATGCGAATAATCTGGCGCAAGCGATAACACTAAATCTGCGATGTTTTCAGCTAACTGATGCGCATACTCACTATGATCAGCCACCAGCACGGTGTTTACACCTGCAATACTGGCCACTATTTCACTCATTGGTGCTACGTTTTCACCAGCAATTAGTACATCAACAGCAAAACCAAGCTTTAATGCTGCGTTTATGGTTTTAGAAGTTTCAGGCTTTAAACTGCCATTGTCATGATCTGCTATAACTAATGTTTTCATTTAAATCACCTTCGCTTGTGTTTTTAATAAATCAACTAACTGGGCTACATCATCAACAATGATACCGCCACTGCGTTTTGCAGGTTCATGTACCGCAACAAGTTCGATACGCGGGGTTAAGTCTACACCTAAGCTATCAGCTGCAATTACCTCAAGTGGTTTACGTTTGGCTTTCATAATATTTGGCAATGATGCATAACGGGGTTCATTCAAACGTAAGTCTGTTGTGACTACGGCCGGTAACTTTAATGCCACTGTTTGTAAACCGCCATCAACTTCACGCGTCACATTAACAGTGCCATTTGCTATGTCGACCTTTGATGCAAACGTACCTTGCCCGCGCCCAGTAAGAGCCGCCAGCATTTGACCTGTTTGATTGTTATCTGAATCAATCGACTGTTTACCTAAAATCACCAGTTCAGGGGCTTCTTGCTCGACGATTTTAGCAAGCAGCTTTGCAACGTGCAGTGATTCTAATTTTTCGTCAGTCTCAATATGAATCGCTTTATCGGCGCCCAGTGCCAGAGCTGTACGTAATTGTTCTTGAGATGCTTTAGCACCAATGGTTACAGCAATCACTTCAGTGGCAGTGCCCGCCTCTTTTAAGCGGATAGCTTCTTCAATGGCAATTTCGCAAAATGGGTTAAGTGCCATTTTCACATTAGTTAGATCAACGTCGCTATTATCTGCTTTAACGCGTGCTTTTACGTTGTAGTCGATAACTCTTTTTATTGGAACGAGAACTTTCATAGGAACTCCATAATTATTTAAACCTACAAGCTAACGTGTACGTCAACCTATTTATTTTATGAAATCAGACTACTTCCTGTTGACGTAAACGTCAACCTAAAATAACCTTAAACTATTCATCGCCTGTAACGTTTCATTTGCAAGTATGAAATTGCCCTCGTAAAGGCACAGGTCCGTCACATAAAAGAGGTTAATATGGTCGAACGCGAAACCATGGAATTTGATGTCGTTATTGTCGGCGCAGGCCCTGCAGGCTTAGCTACCGCCATACGATTAGCGCAACAAGCACAAGAAAAACAACAAGAGTGCATGATCTGCGTGGTTGAAAAAGGCTCCGAAGTGGGCGCCCATATATTATCGGGCGCAGTATTTGAAACCACCGCTTTGGACGAGTTACTGCCCAATTGGCAAGAACTTGGCGCACCAGTGACCACTAAAGTAACCAGTGATGAAATATATTGGTTTAATAATGACAGCAAAGCCACCGCTATCCCTCACTTTGCCGCACCTAAAACATTTCATAATTCTGATAACTATATTGTCTCTATGGGTAATGTATGCCGCTGGCTTGCAGAGCAAGCAGAAAACCTAGGGGTTGAGATTTTCCCAGGTTTTAGCGCACACTCACTGATTATTGAAGATGACACAGTAAAAGGCATTATTACCGGCGATATGGGCCTTGATAGCAATGGCAATGAAAAAGATGGCTTTATGCCTGGCATGGAACTTCGTGCTAAATACACTGTATTTGCTGAAGGTTGTCGTGGTCACTTAGGTAAACAGCTGATCACTCAATTTGCACTTGATCAAGATGCCTCACCGCAACATTATGGTTTAGGCTTTAAAGAAATTTGGCAAATCGATCCTGCTAAACACAAGCAAGGCACGGTAGTTCATGGCACCGGTTGGCCCTTAAGTGCAGATACTAACGGTGGTGCGTTTATGTACCACAGTGATAATAATCAAGTTGTAGTCGGCTTAATTGTTGATTTAAATTACTCAAACCCGCATTTAAGCCCGTTTGATGAATTTCAGCGCATGAAACACCACCCAATCTTTAAAGATGTATTAGCCGGTGGTGAACGTATTGCTTATGGCGCTCGTGCGATTGCAAAAGGTGGCTTACACTCATTACCAAAAATGCACTTCCCGGGTGGTTTGTTGGTCGGCTGTGATGCTGGCACCTTGAATTTTGCCAAAATCAAAGGCAACCACACAGCGATGAAGTCAGGTATGATTGCCGCTGAGGTGATCTTTAGCGCGCTTACAAACGAGCAACAGCATACTGACTTAGTTGACTACAGCGAAGCATTTAAACAAAGCTGGGCTTATAAAGAGCTATACCAATCACGTAACTTTGGCCCTGTGATGCATAAGCTAGGAAAATTTCTTGGTGGTGCGTATAACACCCTTGATCAAAATATTTTTGCAGGGGCATTACCTTTTACTTTTAAAGATAATATCCCAGATCACGCAACGCTAGTTGATAAAAATCAGGCCAGTGTCATTAATTACCCGAAGCCTGATGGTCAACTCAGCTTTGATAAATTATCTTCGGTGTTTTTATCAAATACCAATCATGAAGAATCTCAGCCGTGTCATTTAAAACTAAAAAATAGCGCTATTCCTATCGATGTTAACTTAGTTAAATTTGACGAGCCTGCTCAGCGCTATTGCCCGGCGGGTGTGTATGAGATACAGCAAATTGCCGGCAAAGACGAGTTTGTGATCAATGCACAAAACTGCGTGCATTGTAAAACCTGCGATATTAAAGATCCGAGCCAAAACATCACCTGGGTAACACCTGAGGGAGCCGGTGGTCCCAACTACCCAAATATGTAATCTAAATACAATTAAAGCGCTTGATACAGCGTAAAAATAATATTTTACATATAAGTTATAAACCTATCCTAAATTGCAGGGGCTTCGGCCCCTTTTTTGCGCTATGCTAATAAGAATTATATATGAGTGAGATATTTTTATGCCGTCGTCTAATGTTGTATTCCGTTTTTTAGCAGAGCCCACCGATGTGAATTTTGGCGGGAAGGTTCATGGCGGTGTCGTCATGAAGTGGATTGACCAAGCAGGTTATGCCTGCGCTGCTGGTTGGAGTGGTCATTACTGTGTCACTGTATCTGTCGCTGGGGTTAAATTTCGTCGCCCAATTCTAGTTGGTCAAATTGTTGAAGTTGAAGCTAAAATTGCCCACACTGGCAAAACCAGTATGCAAATCTTTATACAAGTTCGCTGTGGCGATCCGAAAACGCGTAATTTAGTTGAGACTAACCACTGTGTAATTAGCTTTGTTGCCATGGACGAAACAGGTTACCCCGTAGCAGTGCCAGAATACATCGCAGTGAGTAATGAAGACAAAAAATTAGAAAACTACGCAATTAAGATGAAAGAGATTGCCATAGAAACTGAAACTTTATTGCATAAATCAGAACCCTGATCACCTAAACTATCTATCTGTAAAAGCTACATCCTAGTCAGAAATATTTTCTCCAGCCAAACTGAACGAGCGTTTAAATAGCGCTCATTGGTATACTTTATATGCTATAAAAGACTATAACTGGCTGTTTTTAAGCCAAATTAATCATGGCACGCACCATGCAATATTAAAATTAACCGGTAATTTAAAGGTTATATTTTTATTTTGTAAAGGAGCTATTAAATGATTAAATCAATTTCACTTTCTGCTATCTCATTAGCATTGTTAGGTTTTAATACTGCAGCTAGTGCAGAAACAACAAACATGGATTACCCTCGCGTATATACAGGTATTGGCTATGGTCAATACTCATTCAAATTTGAAGACTCTGATGACGACATCGATTTTGATGATGATTCACAAATGCTTAAGGGTTACGTTGGTACGCAATTTAATAAGTATTTAAGTTTAGAGCTTGCCTATCAAAACTTTGATGAAGTAAGCGATATTGATAGCTATGCTGAAGTTGATGGTGTGTCTTTGGCCGCACGGTTAGCTGCCCCTATTACGGATAGCTTCTCTGTCTATGCTAAAGGTGGTTGGCTAGAATGGGATGCTGAGGTAACCAGCGACCTTCCTGCTATTGGTAAGATATCAGCAGATCAAAGTGGAGGCGATGTATTTTATGGTGCAGGTATCGAGTACGCATTCACCACCAACATGCAGGTACGCTTTGAGTATGAACGCTATGAACTAAAAGATGAAATTGATCCAGAAATGGATGTAGCATCGGTTTCATTCCAATATATGTTCTAAGAAATGCTTAACCTATTTTGAGGTTATTTAGCAGTAAAAGGCAGCTTCGAGCTGCCTTTTTTGTTGTTAGCGGTTAGAATATCGTATCTTTAACAGTAATTGAGTTTCATGAGCGATTTTCAACTAACGGCTATTGGCCATATTCAATCTCCTTATAAACAAAAGTTCGCCATTCCTCGCCAACCGCGTTTAGTTCCACAAGCAAAAGCTAAGTTGGTATTTGCTGCTGATTTTAACCGTGAAGAATTTGTTCGTGGTTTAGATGAATTTAGCCATATTTGGTTATTGTTTCGCTTTCATGAAACTGCAGATAAAGGCTACTCAGCCATGGTTAGACCACCGCGTTTAGGCGGTAATGAGCGCAAAGGCGTATTCGCCACACGCGCGACCTTTAGACCCAATGCCATAGGCATGAGTGCCGTCAAACTTGAAGGCATAGAGTATAAAAATGGCCAGCTGTGTTTATTATTGGCAGGCATAGATTTACTTGATGGCACCCCGATTTTAGACATCAAACCATATTTACCTTATTCAGATGCCATGGTTGATGCCACTGCAGGCTTTGCTGACACGCGCCCAGAAACGCAAATGACCGTTGAGTTTAGCCCGCAAGTGCAGGCGTTTATTGAACAGCAAACCAACTTCCCACAGTTGCATGACTTTATTAGTAATGTACTTAAGCAAGATCCTCGCCCTGCCTATAAAAAGCAAAAAGAGGGTGAACAAAGTTATGGAATGACCTTGTATGATTTTAATATCCGTTGGCAAGTAAACGACGAGCATAACTATGTCACTAGCATAGAAAAAAGTTAGAAAAACACACTTAGCGCTTTAGTGTAAAAGCAACCGCTGCTAAACTGAGTGCCCAATTGAAATAATAATTTTATAACTATCGGAATAAACATGCGTACCAGTCAATATATACTCGCAACACTTAAAGAAACGCCATCAGATGCTGAAATTGTATCGCATCAATTAATGTTAAGAGCGGGCATGATCCGTCGCGTCGCGTCGGGCCTATATACTTGGTTACCCTCTGGATTACGCGTGTTACGAAAAGTCGAAAACATTGTGCGTGAAGAAATGGACAAATCAGGTGCAATCGAAATGTTGATGCCTGTTATTCAACCTGCGGATCTATGGGAAGAGTCTGGCCGTTGGGAGCAGTTTGGCCCAGAACTTATGCGTTTTACTGACCGTCACAATCGTACTTTCGCGTTAGGACCAACCCATGAAGAAGTGATCACTGACTTTGTTCGTAAAGAAGTAAGTTCGTATAAACAATTACCGCTTACTTTGTATCAAGTACAAACAAAAGTGCGCGACGAACGTCGTCCTCGTTTTGGGGTTATGCGCGCGCGTGAATTTACTATGAAAGATGCCTATTCATTTCATTTAAGTGAAGAATGTTTAGATGCAACTTATCAAGTAATGCACAAAGCATACTGTAATATATTCGATCGCTTAGGCCTTGATTACCGTCCTGTTATTGCTGATACCGGCTCTATAGGTGGTAGTGTATCTCATGAATTTCATGTGTTAGCTGAATCAGGTGAAGATGCTATCGCCTTTAGTGATAAAAGTGACTACGCAGCAAACATCGAAAAAGCAGAAGCATTAGCGCCAAGTGAAGCGCGCCCTGCTGCCGCAAAAGAATTAAAAGCATTCCCAACGCCTGATGCGAAAACTATCGACGAGCTAAAGAAACACTATGGTGTTAAACCTCATCGCAGTGTTAAAACACTGATTGTTTACGGCGCGCCAAATGAAGATGGTCAACGTGGTTTAGTTGCATTAGTAATACGTGGCGATCATGAGCTTAACGAACTTAAAGCTGAAAAACATCCATTAGTAGATTCTCCACTGGAAATGGCAAACGAGGCTGACATAATTGCAGCCATTGGTGCTAAACCGGGTTCATTAGGCCCTGTTGGCTTAATCATGCCAATTTTAGTAGACCGTACAGCCAACGTAATGGCTGATTTTGTAGCCGGTGCTAACAAAGATGACGAGCATTACAGCGGTATTAACTGGGATCGCGATGTAACTGAGTATGAAGTTGCTGATCTACGTAATATTGTCGAAGGTGATCCTAGTCCATGTGGTAATGGTACTTTACATATTAAACGCGGTATTGAAGTTGGCCATATCTTCCAGCTTGGTACTAAGTACTCAGAAGCGATGAAAGCGGGAGTATTAAACGAAAGCGGTAAAAACCAAATAATGACTATGGGTTGTTATGGTATTGGTGTATCGCGTATTGTCGCAGCGGCTATTGAACAAAATAATGATCAATACGGTATTATTTGGCCACAGCCAATCGCCCCGTTCGATTTAGCTATTGTGCCAATGAATATGCATAAATCGCATCGTATACCAGATATCGCTAATAACCTTTACGACGGTTTAAAAGCCGCAGGCTTAGACGTGTTATTTGATGACCGTAAAGAGCGCCCAGGTGTGATGTTTAACGACATGGAATTACTCGGTGTACCTTTCACGTTGGTAATTGGTGAGCGTAATCTTGATGAAAACAAGGTTGAGCTGAAAAATCGCCGTACCGGTGAAAAACTAATGATAGATATTGATAGCGCTGTTGAAGCAATCAAAGCGGCCATGAACGCTTAATCATCAGCACCCTCTGTAACAAAAAAACCGCGAAATGCGGTTTTTTTGTTTTTGCACGATCATTAATTGTCATAGATGTTTCGTCAAACAGTCTTATAAACGTCATTCAAGTTGCTTAACTTTGTTGTTATTACACCGTGAGTAACCTCCTATGCACGACATCGAAAAAAGTGATAAAAAGTACTACCCAGCCGTTTGGATCTCCGATGTACATTTAGGCTATAAAGATTGTCGAGCAGATTACCTACTCGACTTTTTAAATAGTATTGAGTGCGATACCCTTTATCTAGTGGGTGACATCGTCGATTTATGGTCTATGAAGCGAAGTTTTTATTGGCACCCTAGTCACTATCAAGTATTAGCCTGTATTCAAGCCAAAGCAGTTCAAGGTACTCGAGTGATTTATATTCCCGGCAATCACGATGAAACATTCCGGCACTACGTCAATAACAGCCTATTTGGTATTGAAGTCCACCAGCAGTTTATTCACACAACCAAAGCCAACAAACGATTTCTTCTGGTTCACGGTGATGATTTTGACTCAGCAACTCGGTATAACAAACTGATCAGTATTGCCGGTGATGCAGGTTATGACTTTTTACTATTTTTAAATCGCTGGACTAATCGTATTCGACGCCTATATGGTGGTAACTATTGGTCACTTGCTGCTTGGATAAAAGCCCGCGTTCATAAAGCGCGTGAAGCAATAGAGGCATTTGAAAATGCTGCTATTCATGAGGCTAAAAAGCAAGGCGTAGACGGTATTATTTGCGGTCACATTCATCACCCACAACTCAAAGTCGTTGATGGCATTGTTTACTGTAATGATGGCGATTGGATAGAAAGTTGTACCGCAGTAGTAGAGCAAGAAAATGGTCGTATCGAATTGCTACACTGGTCTGACACTCAAACAGTGATTAATTCTGCTGATATTACCAAACTTAATCAAAATCTTGGTGGACCAAAGGCTAAACCTGAAAAATCAGTAGCTTAAAATTTAGACTGTGTGGTTTATTTTAACCACATAGCTAATTTGTCTTTCAAAACTTTTGGCTTTATGGGTTTGGTAATATAATCATTCATACCAGCTGTAATACAGCGTTCTCTGTCACCTGCCATAGCGCTGGCAGTCATAGCGATAATAGGCACTTTCGCATAGTCAGCACCAGCTTTGTTGCTGCGAATTGCAGAGGTCGTGTCATAGCCATTGAGGTTTGGCATTTGGCAATCCATAAAAATCAGATCAAATAAAGCTGTTTGCTCTGTATTTAATATTTCTAGTGCATCGAGGCCATCGCTGGCACATACAATAGTGACACCGGTATTTTTTAATATTGCTTTGGCAACTTCAAGGTTGATCATATTATCATCAACCAATAACACCTTAAAATTTGAGAAATCGTATTCAACATATTCTGTTTGCTCACTACCTTGGCTAGCAACCAAAAAACTATTATTAACACCAAACAAACTTGCTAACTTAAAACTAAATTGATCTTGAGTAAGCGGCTTATTAAGTACATGGCAATTTTCAGGCACCTGCTCTTTGGCTTTTTTACTAAGCAATAAATCACGCAAAATTAATACATATTTTTTATTCTGCTTATTACATAAATTAATCAGTGTTTGTAAGTATGGGTGATCATTATCAACAACCAGTAAATCAACTTTTAACTCTTGATATTGTGCTTGGTAGTCAAATCGTTGAATATTATTGGCCGCTACTTGGCAATTTTTAATCAATAAATTAGTGACATTGTTATATACACTGTCGCTATCTATCAGCACGCCAACCTGAATATCTTTTGCCAACTCAACGGCTGTATTGAGCTTTTTCTCAGCTGCAATATGTAATTGCACTTGCGCTGTAAAACAGCTCCCTTTGCCTTTTTCACTGGTGACGCTAATATCACCGCCCATCAATTGCGCCAACTTACGACAAATTGATAAACCAAGCCCAGTACCACCAAAGTGGCGAGTGGTACTGGTGTCCTCTTGGGTAAAGGCCTCAAACAACTTATCGATATTTTTTTCAGCAATGCCGATGCCTGAATCTTCAATAACAAAGCTCATTAATAACTTTTCTTCAGTAAGATACTGACATCCAAGAGTCAAACTGACTTCACCTTGATGGGTAAATTTGAATGCATTATTAAGTAAGTTTATTAATATTTGTTTTAATCGGTGGCTATCTCCTACTAACATACGATCAATAACTTTATCGGTATGCAAAAACACTTCTAAGCCTTTACGCTGGGCTTGTAATGCCATAGAGGTGATCATATCACTGCATACAGTAATCACATCAAAACTGTGATTATCAATATCAAGTTTACCTGCTTCTATTTTTGAAAAATCCAAGATGTCATTAATTAATGTCATTAATGAGTTAGCGCTGCTATTGGCCAGCTCTAGGTATTGCTGTTGCTGTTGCGTTAGTGTGTCTTCTTTGAGCATTTCCAGCATCCCTAATACACCATTCATAGGGGTACGTATTTCATGGGAAATGTTAGCAATAAAATCACTTTTCGATTTACTGGCTGCCAACGCTTCTTCAATCGCACTTTCAAGTTCAGTTGTGCGTTGGCGAACCTTTTGCTCTAACGTACTATTGAGTTTTTCAAGCTCTACTTGAGTCTGTTTAAGTGAATTGATGTTTCGTAAAATCGCTGCAACCTGGTGGCGCTGGGTAAAAATATCAAACACGCTAGTAAGTGTAATTGAGTAAAAGTGTTGTTGATCCTGCGGATCAGTATACACGCCTTCAAATGATGGTTTTGACCCCTGCGCTATGGTTTCATCAATACATGAATTATCACTTTCAGCAAGCGTAAATAATTGCGTGAATTTGGTGTGATCAATAATGATATCAAAGAACTGCAACGCTGTTTTATTGGCATTACTGATAAGCCCATCCTCTTGTACTGTTAAGATTGCATCGAGGGAATTTTCAATAATCTTGTTATTACGCTCCTTCAAGGAGTGAAACTCTAATTTGCGGTTTATATACCTTTGGTATAACCACACTAATAACCACAAAGCAGTGAAAAGTGAAATAATTACCAGCACAAAATGATCACGACGCTTAGCAACGTCTTTTGCCAAAATATCGGTATTAATTGATACCGCAAGTTCAAGGGGCAACATGCTAATGTTATTTTCTAAACTAATACGTTGTTTTAAATAATAATGGCTTGGTAAATCATGAAAAGGTAAAGTCGCTTGGCTGCTCATATCTTGGCTTTGACTAAATACACTTGACCAAGTAATGTCTTGACCAAACTCAAAACCAAATCGCAGTTTAGGATCTGGGTGAAATAAAAACTGCTGCTGATCATTTAACAGATAAACATCAACCCCAGCAGGTGAACTAAAAGTAACACTATTAAATAACTCATCAGCAAAATAATTGGTTACTAATACAGCAAACACTGCTCCTTGTTTATTAAATACCGGCTTAGCAACTCGGTAGGTACTCACGTAGGGGATCTGAATTTGGCCATGCTCTCGATTATAGTTAATCGGTGATATATATACAGATTCACTATCTAACCTGCTGGCATTAAGCATGTAATCCCGCTGCCCTTTTTGTTGTAATAAGTCTCCCTCTAGGCGAACCAAAGCATCATTGATCCTATCAACACGGACAATTTCTTGACCATTATCAGCAAGGGTAATATATCTGGCTTGTAATAGCTGCGGGTCAGTGCGCATAAAGCCACTAAATATTTCAGCTAAGCGCGTTTGCCATATTGCGATGGGAGTATTTAATAGTGGATCAATAAGGTTATTTGCAGCGGCTCGGCTGATGCCACTGATAGGCGGTGTGGCATTTAAAAAGTTGATTGACGAAACACTGTCTTTTAAATGTCCTTTTAACATCAGTGCTTTTGTATCAAGCTCTTGCTGTAGTGTGGTTTGGGCAACCTGGTAAACATCTTTGCGTACTTTCAGCTCAAATATATATAAAGCAGGTATTGCGAGGATGAAAAAAAACAGCAATGCTAATAAAGAAAGTTTATTACTGCGAAATAAATTAAAAAATGTCAGTGAGTTGCGCATCAAAATTGCCAGTTTGCTTTCAAATACAAACTACATTATAGAGCAATTAAAAAGTTATCTCTGCGCTTTTTATCGATTCTTAGTTTTTCTAAGGAAACTATAGTAATAAAAAATGACGAGCTAGCCCGTCATTTTTATTATTTAACTAAGAGTATTGTAACAACCACGCCCAGCCTACTTCTATATAATTTATTATCTAAATAAGACTTCTTCTTTATTAAACCATTTAACACAAAATGCTAATAGTGCACCGGCAACAATCACGGTCGCTAAAAAGATTAGTCCAAGTAACGTGTAATCAATCGTACCTTTGATAATTTCTTTAATCGCTAAAGCCACATTAGTAACCGGTATAAATGCGGTTTTAGCTGTTAGCTCAACATTCGGTAGTAAAGCAACAATGATAGGAAATATCACCCCCATACTCAGTGGTGTCATGTAATTCTGAGCTTCTTTAAAGCTACGAGCATAAATCGATATTGCTAACGCAAGAGAAGAAAAAATCGCGGCGACGGGTAATAAAATAATAAAAATGAGTGCCAAATCTAATACGCGTAATGAACTAAATGCTGTTTTTATCACATCCAAATCAATGAAAGAAATCGCGATACTGATCCAAACGCCCATACTCAACACGGTTATCGTTGTGGTGGCGATTGACGCTGCAAGTAAAGTAATAAATTTACCTAATACAAGTTGCGTACGGGTGATTGGTGTCAATAGTAACGTTTCTAATGTGCCGCGTTCTTTTTCACCTGCACCTAAATCAATTGCTGGGTATGTTGCTCCCATCAATACTAATGGGATCAGTAAGTAAGGGATAAAGCCGCCTATTTTCTCACCTAAATTTTCTCGTTTATCAGCAGTATCAACTTTTACAACTTTGATTGGATCAATAATTGCACTTTGTTGCTCAACTGAAACACCGTAGCTTAATAGTTTTTCAGCTCTTAGCTTATTACCAAATTCTTCAGCAAGCTCTTTTACTCTGTCGAATAAAAAGTTAATCGCTTTAGCATCGTTATAAACCACTTGCCACTGACTTTGTTTTGCGTCATCAAGGTTTTGTTTGGCATCTGCGGGTAAGAAAATACCCATATCAATGGTGCCGGCTTTAACGGCCTCTGTAAGCTCTGCAACTGTATTAAAGGTGTGATCACCTTTGTATAATTGAAAACTTTTATGATAAAAAACTTTATCTGTGAATGATTGCGCATATTCGCCATTGATAATGGCATAGGTATGAACTTTTTGTTCGGCTTCAAGTGTTGCTTGAGAACTAATAAATGCCATCACCGCAAATAATAATGGAAAGATAGCAACTGGTAATGCGACAATAAAAATGAGTGTTTTTTTATCTCGTAATAGCTCCTTTAATTCCTTTTTAAATACTTCAAACATTATTTTTCTCCGTCAATATATTCATAAACGCTTGATTAAGTTCGTCGCTTTTACCCACTTTTTTAAATTCGTCAAGACTGCCGTCAAAACAACTGATACCTTCGTTGATCACCGCAACGCGGTCACACAGTAGCGCTACTTCATCTAAATGATGGGTTGAAAATATAACAGGAGTCCCTTGCGCTTTAAGCCGTTTTATAAACTCGATCACCGTTTGAGTGGTCATAATGTCTAATCCAGTGGTCGGCTCATCAAGTACCACGACTGCCGGATGGTGCACAACTGCGCGGGCTATATTGGCTTTTTGCTTCATACCCGTTGATAAATTATCAGCACGTTTATCAATAAAGCTATGCATATCGAGTAAATCAAATAACTCTTCACACCGTGCTCTAATCGCGTCTTTACTCATACCGTGTAGTTTTGCAAAATATTCGATATTTTCTTTTACCGTTAAACGGCCATATAAACCGGTACTGCCAGATAGAAAACCAATAGACTTACGACCAAATAGTGGTTTTTTAATGATGTCTTCACCAGCAATAATTATTTGCCCTTCATCGGGTTTTAACGCTGTCGAGATCATTCTTAGCGTAGTGGTTTTTCCTGCACCATTAGGGCCGAGTAAGCCCAGCACTTCGCCTTTATTACAATGAAAGCTGACATCTCGCACCGAATGAAAATAATCTTTATCTTCACGGGGATCTATTTTATCGACTTTGTTTTTTTTATGGTCTTTAGTTAGCTTAAATTTCTTTTTAAGCCCCGTAACTTCTATCATGTTCGTGTCCTTCGTTTTGGTCTAAAGTAATCCGTATTACTATAAAACTCGGGGTTATTATTATCATACCAGCCTGGTACGCCTAGCAGTGGTAATGGTGAGAGCTGGCTATTGTCCCTTAAACAGTTATCAATGCTAATCATCTCATAAAGGGTTTGATCAATATACTGATACTGCTGGGCTAAATCTTTACAAAATATGTCACTCGGTACTTTTACAAATAATGCTTTACCTGTCAGACCAATATACGGCTTTGTTAGCATTTCATAATTAGCGTGGCCGAACATAAATGGCGCAATGGTTTTACCCCACAACGCTCTTTGCTCAATAAATGCCTGCTGCCATTGATGATTTTTAAGTAACGCAGGCCAAACATTATCACTTACAGCAAGTACAACCCCACATTCATCAAACAAGGTTAAGGCATTGCGGTGTTTTGAGCGTACTTTAGTGCCGTGAAGTGTGATCTCTTCAACATGGCGTTGATTGATCAATGCTTTCGTTTTAGGAAATAAACACCAGATAAGTCCACCAAATAAGTCATGCCAATTTTGTTGTCGCGTTGGTACTTTACCGGTATCAAAAATGATTTGCTCATAATAGCGCTCTTCCTCACTAAAGCAGGCGTCTTCAACAAAGCGAATTGTTTGCTGATTTGCATTTTTAGCATCTAAAAATGATGAAATCCACGCACATTGCGGCCAGTCGGATAAACCGTTTAAAGAAAACAGTGTATTTAAATGGCTAAATGCACCATTTTCTAAACTGGCGCTATGCCATTGTTCGTAAGGGGTAAAACGCTTCATGAGTATCTTTAGCTTTACAATTATTATGGTTGGAGTTTACCGCAAAAACTGGTTCTCTTTAATAGAAGTTCTTATACTGAGCTCACTTAAAACAAAAAAAGAGCGACTATGAAACGTTATTTTTCTCTGACACTCCTTGCAACTGCGGTACTTGCAGGATGTGCAACAACAAGTCTCACCTCTGATGATGTTAGCAAAGGGTATAATTCAATCAATGCCCAACAACTCGCAGAGCATGTCAAAGTGCTTGCCTCCGATGAATTTGGAGGCCGCGCTCCATCTTCAAAAGGTGAAGAACTCACACTAGCTTACCTTACTGAAGAATTTAAAAAACTAGGTTATCAACCAGGTAATGGCGACAGCTTTTTACAAGAAGTTCCGTTGGTGTCTCTTGAAGCAGATCCAAACATGGTGTTAACTATCGGCGGCAAAGATTACCAGTATAAAAAAGACATGGTAATGGGCAGCAGTCGCATTAGCGAACGCCAAAGTATTAAAGACTCTGAACTGGTATTTGTTGGTTATGGTGTTAATGCCCCAGAATATAATTGGAATGATTACGCAGGTTTAGATGTTAAGGGTAAAACTGTGGTGATTTTAGTCAACGACCCTGGTTTTGCCACTAAAGATCCTGCTTTGTTTACCGGTGATGCCATGACTTACTATGGCCGTTGGACTTACAAATACGAAGAAGCCAGCCGTCAAGGTGCTGCTGGGGCTATCATCGTTCATGAAACTGCACCGGCCTCTTACCCTTGGTCTGTGGTTGAAAACTCATGGAGCGGCGAGCAGTTTGGTTTTCAAAAAGAAAACAATAATATGGACAGAGTCGCTGTTGAAGGTTGGGTAACCACAGAGGTTGCTAACGAGCTTTTCACTAAAGCAGGTTTAGATTTTGCCAGTGCGAAAACCAATGCAGCAAAAGGCGCTTATCATGTTGATATGGGCGATTTAACAGCGTCTGTTGCGGTTAAAAACACCATCAAAAAATCAATTTCATATAACTTCATTGCGACTTTACCCGGTAGTGAAAAACCAGATGAGCATATTATATACTCAGCACACTGGGATCACTTAGGTACTGATAAAAACCGTAAAGGCGACCAAATCTACAATGGAGCACATGATAACGCGACAGGCACTGCAGGCTTAATTGAAGTAGCAGAAGCGTTTGCAAGCTTACCAAAGCACCCTAGCCGCTCAATGACTTTCTTGGCAGTGACAGCTGAAGAGCAAGGTTTATTAGGATCTAAGTATTATGCTGCACACCCAGTGATAGCAGCAAATAAGACAGTCGCTAATATTAATATGGATAGCTTGAACTTGTTAGGCAAAGTAAAAGATATCAGCGTGGTTGGTATTGGTAAATCAGAAATGGACTCGCTATTAGCACAGGCAGCTAATGCACAAGGGCGCACTGTCTCGGGCGATCCTAAACCATCTTCAGGCGGGTACTATCGCTCTGATCATTTTGCTTTCGCCAACATGGGTATTCCAGCGATGTATGCGGGTGGTGGCAGTGAAGCACTTGACGAAGATACGGCTAATTATCGTAAACGCATGAGCTTAGTGCTACGTGGTTGTTACCATCAACCATGTGACAGATACCGTGATGAATGGGATCTATCGGGAGCTGTACAAGACTTACAACTGTTTTATCAAGTAGGTTTTGATATTTCAGAGCAACCACAATGGCCCAAATGGAATGCGAACTCAGAATTCCAAAGAAAATAACGCAAATGATATTGATTTTCATTTAATTTGAATCTAAAGTGCAACTTAGATAGTTTTTAGGTTGCACTTATGTTTTTACTTTCACTGCCCAAAATTAGTTTTCCAGCGTCCACACATTTTATTACCAGTAATAAACGGCTGCTATTACCGCTATTGTTGTTGTGTTGTTTAGCTTATGCTCCTTTGCGAGCAATGACATTGACGGCAATGAGTGATGCGTTTTTTCAAGTTAGTATATTTGTTGCCGTCACTTTATTTATCTATTACTACGCCATCGATCGGTTGCCTCACTTAGAGCTTGGCTATTTAAGCCAAAAATCACCCTTGTTAGAAATTAGTTTTGCTTCACTACTAGGAGCTTTACCTGGCTGCGGAGGCGCCATCATAGTAGTGACACAATTTACCAAAGGACAAGCGAGCTTTGGCTCTATCGTTGCTGTATTAACAGCGACCATGGGGGATGCTGCATTTTTACTATTAGCAACGAAGCCGCTTGAAGGCTTACTTATTATGATTATTGGCCTAAGCGTTGGTATTATCAGCGGATCCTTAGTCAATGCATTTCATAAGCAAGATTATCTTCGCCCAGCAAAAAATGATTATGCTGATGAGTGCTTAAATCAGCCTAGTAAGGCAATTATAGTCAGTAAATCAATTTGGCAAATTATTATGATGCCCAGTCTTATTGTGGCAATAATGATTGCTTTCAATACTGACTTTTCAGCCTTTGATGCTCTACTTGCTGAATCAATAACCTTATTTGGCGCTATTATGGCGCTATTGGCTGTTACCACTTGGGCGCTGTCGTCTAAAGGTCAAAGCTATCAACAAGTAACTTCAGAAGAAGAGACTATAACGCCCCCTTCAAAGCTATATAAAGTTTTGCAAGACACCCATTTTGTTACGGCATGGGTAGTTGCCTCATTTATGCTATTTGAGTTATTAGTAACATTTGCCGGTGTGGATTTAAAAGCCTGGTTTACTCACTATGCATACTTAGCGCCTTTAATTGCCGTTTTGATTGGTTTTTTACCTGGCTGTGGACCACAAATAGTGGTAACTACATTGTATATTCAAGGCATAATTCCCTTTAGTGCCTTAGCTGCGAATGCAATATCAAATGACGGCGATGCCCTTTTCCCTGCAATCGCAATGGCACCACGTGCCGCATTTGTGGCAACAATATATTCGGCAATTCCCGCTTTACTCGTTGGCTATGGCTTATATTTCTTTGGGGTGTAAGTCACTGACATAAAAAAGCTCAGCGACTGCTGAGCTTTGATAAAATGAATAATTAAGAGCTACGCTTAACTCATTGCCATCATCATTTTGGCTGGGTTTTCTAAATACGATTTCCACAAGTTATTGAATCGCGCTATCGTGGCCCCATCAATCACTCGGTGATCGCCTGACCAACTAACTTGCATAATTGCAGCAGACACCACTTGCCCTTTGGCATCAAAACGCGGTAGATGTTGTAATTTACCCAATGCCACAATCGCCACTTCTGGCTTGTTGATAATTGGCGTCGCAACTGTTCCGCCAATCGCACCAATATTAGAAATGCTAATTGTGCCGCCTTTGAGATCGTCAGGGCTAACACGTCCTTCACGGGCAGCATCCGTCAATCGCGTTACTTCATTGGCTACATCAACAATACTCTTTGTTTGACATTGTTTGATATTTGGCACTAACAAACCAATTTTAGAGTCAACTGCCATACCGATATTGTGATCATCAAAGTAGCTAAGCTCAGTGCATTCATCATTTATTTTCGAGTTTAATACCGGAAATTCTTTCATAGCCAGCGATAAGGCCTTGATGAAAAATGGCATCATTGTCAATTTAACGCCTTGTTGCTTATATTGCTCTTTTAAATCACTGCGCAAAGCAATCAAAGTTGTTAAATCAATCTCATCACAAAATGTAAAATGTGGGATAGTCGTTACCGAAGCAACCATTTGTTTAGCCATTGCTGCTTTGATGCCTTTAATTGGCTCAATGCGCATGCCGCCAGTGTCGCTAGCTGTGGTTTTCGTAACGTCAGGCTTCGTTTGCAGTGGTGATGTATCAATACTATTTGGCACTTCCCCTTTCACAAACTGTTCAATGTCCTCTTTGTAAATACGGCCATTCTTACCACTGCCTGGGACTGTGGTTAGATCAACATCAAGTTCACGTGCTTTGCGTCTTACTGCCGGTGATGCGACCGCCTTTTTATTAATTACAGGGGCTGTCACTGACTTTTCAACTACTGCTGTTTTTTGCTCTACCGCTTTGGTTTGTGCTTTCACTAATGCATCATTGATATCGACAACGTTTGCTTGAGTGCCTGCAATCGACATTTGAAAAAGTGGACTGTGTACTTGTGCAACATCCCCTTTAGCATAATAAAGTTTTACCACTGTGCCGGTATATTTAGCTGGAATTTGTACCAGTGCTTTATCTGTCATTACATCACAAACGGCTTGGTCTTCTTCTATCAAATCGCCTTCGCTGACTAACCACTCAACAATTTCACACTCAACAATTCCTTCACCAATATCGGGAAGGATAAAATCCTCAACGACTTCAGCGTGAGTATTTGTTTGCGTGTGTTCTATCGCGCTGGTTGTTTCTGGTTGAGTATGATCGGCTGTAGTCTCACCAGCTACATCCATTGCAAACAGCGGGGCATGCACTAAAGCAATATCCCCTTTAGCATAATAGAGCTTACTGATCACACCATCATGAACCGCAGGAATTTGCACCAGTGCTTTGTCTGTCATTACATCACAAATCGGTTGATCTTCAGCTACGGTGTCGCCTTCGGCTACTAACCATTCAACAACTTCACATTCAACGATACCTTCACCGATATCCGGTAAAATAAAATCTTTTGCCATGATGACTCCTAAAATTCGACCGATTGCTTGATTGCTGCGAGCACTTTCAACGCATCAGGTACATATTCTTTTTCAAGCGCTAATGGATACGGAGTATCTAAGCCGCAAACACGTAAGATAGGTGATTCTAAATGCAAAAAACATTCTTGTTGGATTGTCGCCGCAATTTCTGCACCAAAACCATTAGTGATTGGTGCTTCATGGCTAACAATAAGTCGCCCTGTTTTTGTCACTGAGTTAACAATCGTTTCCATATCCCATGGTAAAATACTGCGTAGATCAATCACTTCACAACTAATACCTTGCTCACTTGCACGTTTTGCAGCATCTTCGATGATTTCCATCTGTGCGCCCCAAGCAAGTAGTGTTACATCCGTACCTTCACTAACTATTTCAGCTTTACCCAGTTCAATGCTGTAATCTTGTTCAGGAACTTCACCCGTTGATGCACGATATAAACGTTTAGGCTCAAAGAAAATAACTGGATTATCATCTTTAATTGCAGCACGTAATAAGCCCTTTGCTTGGTAAGGGTTGCGAGGGACAACAATCTTAAGTCCCGGGGTATGTGCAAAATAAGCTTCAGGTGATTGCGAATGATATAAACCACCGGCAATACCACCACCGTAAGGAGTACGGATAGTCAGGTTGCCAACATTAAACTCGTTACCGCTACGATAACGAAATTTAGCAGACTCATTTACTATTTGGTCAAAGGCTGGAAATATATAATCGGCAAATTGAATTTCAGCAAGTGCTGGTGCGCCAAACGCTGCTAAGCCATTAGCAAAACCCATGATCCCTTGTTCGGTTAATGGTGTATTAAATACACGGTGCTGACCATATTTCTCTTGTAGTCCAGACGTTGCGCGAAATACGCCGCCAAAATAGCCAACATCTTCACCAAAAATACACGCTTGAGGATGTTCAGCCATGGTTATATCAAGGGCTGAATTAATCGCATGTAACATATTCATTTTAGCCATTACTTAATTCTCCCTGCAGTCACTGGGTAAGCATCGGGGTGTTGCTTGATATGCGTTTTCAATTGCTCGTATTGACGTTGCAAAGAAGGGATCGGTGTATCATATACATCCGACACCAACTCTTCTAAGGCCGGTTTTGCAATCACTTCAGCGCGTTTTAATGCGGCTAGGATATCATCACGAATTTGCTCTTTGGCTTTATTGTCTTCTTCTTCATTAAGCCAGTTTTGCTTAATTAACCATTTGCGAAAACGTTCGATTGGACAAGATTGATAATTTGCTTCTTCGTCTTTTGAACGATAGCCACTAGGATCATCTGATGTAGAATGCGCGCCAAGGCGATATGCAATCGATTCAATTAAAATCGGCTCACCTGTTTTAGTGGCAAGTTCACGGGCTTTTTTAGTTGCGGCATAAACAGCAAGTGCATCAGCACCATCAACACGAATCGTTTTAATACCATAACCTACGCCACGAGAAGCGATGCCGTCGCCCTTAAATTGCTCATCCGCAGGGGTTGAAATCGCATAACCGTTATTGCGAGCAAAAAATATAACCGGTGACTTATGCACTGCGGCCATATTTAAACCAGCATGAAAGTCTCCTTCTGAAGCAGCCCCTTCGCCAAAGTAACATATAGTTATGTTATCTATCGTTGAGCTTAGTTCACCTGATTTTTCATCTATGTGTTTAATTTTCTGGCCGTACGCGTAACCAGTTGCTTGCGGTATTTGAGTGCCTAGCGGCGATGAGATAGTCATGTAATTAAGTGCACTTGAACCGTAGTGAATTGGCATTTGGCGACCTTTACCTAAATCCAACTCATTTGAAAACATTTGATTCATAAACTGATCAAGTGTGAAGCCACGATAATGAAGTGCAGCCTGCTCGCGGTATTGCGCCATGATCATATCGTCTTGATCAAGTGCCGCAGCAGACGCTGTCACTGCCGCCTCTTCGCCTAAACATTGCATGTAAAAGCTTACCCGGCCTTGGCGTTGAGCAGCTTGCATACGCTCATCAAGTGCACGAATAAAACGCATTGTTTCATACAAGCGCAGCGCAGTACTTTCATCAATATCGGGGGCTGTTGCACCGTCGTGGATATCGCCATCCTCGTTTAAAATACTCAAGGTCGGAATATTTAAGGCATGACCGTCAATAAATGAGAGATCATGACTAATATTCAGCGATACGTTATTTGGATTGCTCATAACCTACCTTCTTTTGTTGTCGTAAACAGTACAAGTCAGTTGTTATTATTGGCTGTGCTCTGCAGGATAAACTTTGCAGAAACTGTACTGTATTTAAATTAAAGCTGCTAACACTTTACGTTAACGTAAAGTGTTATTCAACTAATCATAGACGAAACAAAGTTAATTGGCGACAGTGGCATTGGAAAGTTAACTATACAAGAGCATAAAGTATATACAATCATATAGTTAACGATTTGAGCTGATCGGCAAAGCAACAAATTAAATAATATTATCAGTCAGTTGTAATGGTATTACCGTTAATAGTGCACGTTGTCCAAGGGCAACATCGGCATTAGGAAATATAATTGCTTCGCCTTCAACATCTGCGTAATAACAGGTCTGACCATCCGTTGCGAGTAAATCACCTTTGCTAAACCCGGTAAAATTCTCGGCATCATCCGAAAAAGGAAACGAAAAATCGTGTTCAGTGCGATTGATTGATCGGTGCACAGCAAATAACTCAAAGTCACTTGCATCAAATTCTTTATATATCACTTCTTTTTGGCTAATTAATGCGATTAGGGTCGCTTTGGTTTTCGCAAAACGACTCATATCATTTTCACCAAACGGTTTTACTTGACCAAGTTCAACGGTAAATGAATCTGCACCATGAACAAAAGAAGAATAGTAACTAAAAGTGGTGGCTGGTGATTTCATCATTAGCACCGTATTTACTCCACAGCTTAATAAAAACTGTAGTTGCGACTTTTTCCACGGTTTACCATGTAAAAAGGGATATACAGCAAATTTATCATTTTTTGAACCACGAATAGCAGTATGCAAATCGTAATGACAGCGCTCTCGCTGCTGCCCGCCGCGTTGATAAAAGTCACTAACATATTGTTCAAGCTTGGCCGCTCGTGTGCGCTCATTATTCATCTTTACACCTTCGACAGTGTGATGACCATTAAACAAACGGTTTAGATTTTCTTCTACAAAACGCTTGTCAATATTAATTGATTGCGGGTTACCAAAAATAAACAGTACACGCTGTGCTAGTTGTAAATCGCCTAAGATAATACGCTTAATTAATTCATCACAAATTTCAATAGGTGCTGTTTCATTACCATGGATCGCACTTGAAAGTACCACATCGATTGTAGTAGCGCATTTTGGTTGAAACTCTATAACGCCAGTGTCATGAATAGTTACAGTGGTACCATTACTTAAAGTAAAAGCACTCGGTGCTAAATGCCATTCATTATTACGGCTGAGAGTTAAAAAATCGCCTTGCTGTTGTAATTCGTTTAAATACTCTGAGTTGGCTGTCATAATCCAAATGCCTTCATATTATTATGCAAATGAGAAACAAAAACGGCTGAATAAATCAGCCGTTATAAAATAGTCTAAGCGTTATTAACTAATCACTGAATCAACCAACTTCTTGGCTTCTTTTTCTAATAGCGCTAAATGTTCTTCACCTTTGAATGATTCAAGGTAAATTTTATAAATGTCTTCAGTACCTGATGGACGCGCTGCAAACCAGCCGTTTTCAGTAACTACTTTTAAACCACCAATAGCGGCATTATTTCCAGGCGCATGAGTTAGCTTTTGTAAAATAGGCTCGCCCGCAATTGTATCTGCCGTAACATCTTTCGCACTTAGCCCTTTAAGTCGCTCTTTTTGGGCAGAACTTGCAGGCGCATCTATACGTTTGTATATAGGCGCACCAAATTCGAGCTCAAGCTCTTTATAAAGTGCTGATGGGGTTTTTCCTGTTACAGCTAAAATTTCCGCGGCTAATAATCCCATGATGAAACCGTCTTTGTCGGTATTCCATACTGTACCGTCAAAACGAAGGAATGATGCCCCGGCACTTTCTTCACCGCCAAACGCGAGTGTTCCAGTACTTAGCCCTTCGACAAACCATTTAAAACCAACAGGTACTTCTCGCACTTGACGATTATTACGGGCAACTACTCGGTCAATCATCGCACTTGAAACAAGTGTCTTGCCAATTTCAACGTTTTTGGACCAATCACGATGATTTAATAAGTAATCAATGGCAACCGCTAAAAAGTGATTAGGATTCATTAAGCCGTCAGGAGTTACAATACCATGGCGATCATAGTCTGGATCATTGCCAATGCTTATATCAAAATCATCTTTAAGGGCGATTAAGTTTGCCATCGCATAAGGTGATGAGCAATCCATACGAATTTTGCCATCTTTATCAAGTGGCATAAATGCAAAGCGCGGATCGACACTTTCATTGACGACTGTTAAATCTAAAGCAAATTTTTCGGCGATAATAGGCCAAAAGTTGATCCCTGAACCACCGAGCGGATCAATACCCACTTTAATATTTGCTTTTGCAATCGCTTTTACATCAACAACATTAATCAGATCTTCAATATAAGGAGTCATTAAATCTTGGTATTTAATAAAACCTGAACGGGCTGCTTTTGCAAATGGGAATAGCTCAACTTCAACTAAATCTTCTAGTAGTAGTTGATTTGCTCTGTCTTCTATCCACTTAGTAACGTCAGTATCTGCCGGGCCACCATTAGGTGGGTTATATTTAAAACCGCCGTCTTCTGGAGGATTATGTGAAGGTGTAACAACAATACCGTCAGCTAATTCATGAGGATGTAATTTGTTATGACACACGACCGCGTGGCTAATCACCGGTGTAGGTGTAAAATCGTCGTTTTCTTGCGTGATCACTTGTACTTCGTTAGCAACAAGCACTTCAATCGCTGAATTGTAAGCCGCCTCACTTAACGCGTGCGTATCCTTACCTAAGAATAGCGGTCCAAAAATATTATTTTGTTTTCGGTAATCACAAATTGCTTGAGTAATGGCGAGAATGTGAGATTCATTGAATTTCACATCATATGAACAACCTCGGTGCCCTGAAGTACCAAAAGCAACACAATGTTCAGGGTTTTGCTCTAGATCGGGTTCATTTAAATAATAAGCAGACACTAATTTTGGTACATTTACTAAATCTGATTGTGTTGCAGGTTTCCCTGCACCGGAATGAATCGCCATTACATTTCCTTTATAAGTAGTCTCGAATTTTTTCAGCTTGTTCAGCACTATAGCCTAAGCCAAGTGCCACTTCGTGTAGCATCATTTTCTTACGGGTAGTATTTGAGTTGGTCATTACCCAGTATTCACTGTCGGTAATGTTTTTTGGATTCATACTGCTGCCACTGTTTACTAACGCTTCTTTGCTGGTTGCGAAGTAAACGCGATCACGCCCTTGCACATCCAATACCGCTGAAAAATCAGTTTTATGAGTTCTATGTAAAGCAGATAAAATAAACAAAAAGCGCCCTACTACGCCTTTTTGCATCGCCAACTCTTCTTTATTGAGTATATTAAAAACACTGGCATGCGCTTGTGTCAATGGTGTGACAGCGGCTGACTTTTTATTCTCGGTCGATGAGGTGTGTTCAGTTGTTTGAGTCGTCTTTGCAACCTCATGCGTGACGGGCTGTTCTGGTTTTTCTTGCGCGGCTAAATCATTTTCGCCGTGAATATTTAATAAACGACGTAAAATAGTTGAGGCGCTTTCGCCTATACTTTGAGTGTTACTTGCAATGTATTGATATAACTCGTCGTCTATGTCAATTTTTTTCATGTTATTCCTGTCGTTACGGGTCACATTTTTTTCATCCATGCTGATTATACCCAAACCTGATTTAATTCTCTATGTTTTGCAATTTGTTATTTCACTAGGCAAACTAGGCACACTTTTATGAAATTGTTTTTGGAAACTGTGATGCTGTTAAATTACAAACAAACTGGCCAAGGGCCGCATGTAATTTTGATCCATGGATTGTTTGGTTCACTGGAAAATTTAAATGTTATAGCCAATGCATTGGCAGAAAATTTTACAGTAACGAATCTTGATTTACGTAACCATGGCCGTTCACCACACAGTGATATTATGGATTACTCGGCAATGGCTGACGACGTACTCGCCTTAATGGACCATTTAAGTATTGATAAAGCCCATTTAGTCGGTCATTCTATGGGCGGGAAAGTTGCTATGCAAATAGCACATATTAATCCAAGCTCAGTAAATAAGCTCGTAGTATTAGATATCGCTCCTGTTGCATATCAAAGTCGTCATGATGATATCATTGCGGCATTAAAGCTGGTAAAAAGCCATGCTATTAATGACCGCAAAGAAGCGGATAAATTAATGACGCAGCTAATACCTGAATTAGGTGTTCGCCAGTTTTTGCTAAAAAGCTATGCGAAAAACGAACTTGGTGAACTGCAGTGGCGCTTTAATTTGACTACCCTAAGTGAAAAATATCGCAATATTTTAGCAAATATTAAAGCAAATGATTCTTGTTTATGCGATACTTTATTTATCAAAGGGAACGATTCTGATTATATATTGCCTGAATATCGTGAAGCTATTATGGCTCAATTTAGCAACGCAAAAGCAAAAATTATTCATGGCGCAGGTCATTGGTTGCATGCCCAAAAACCAATGGCGGTTAATAAGTCTATCAATGATTTTTTAATGGCTTAATAAAGCAAAATTTAATCACGTATTTTTGACTTAGCGCACTAAATTATTACAATTTTATATGCTATAGTACGCGCCGTTTAATTTAAAGGTTATACGTTGATGGTCAGTCAGTTAATTAACGAATTTGATACCCTTGGGTTGTACTTTGGCTTAGCCGGTGTGTTCTTTTTTATCGGTATGGCTATCCAAGACGTACTAAAAAAAGGTAATGTGCCTAAATTTGGCCGTTATGTAGTATGGCTTGTGCTATTTTTAGGGTGTTCTGGTTTTATCGCTAAAGGACTTATTCAAGTTTTTTGGCAAGGTGCGGGTGTGGGTTAACCATGGCTAAGTCTGAAACAGATAGAACAACGCTCGATTTATTTGAATACGAAAAACGCCCCGGCAGACCAAAAACGAATCCCCTACCAAGGGAGGTTCAGTTAAAGGTAAATAAACGTAATCAAATAAAAAGAGATAAAGCACGTGGTTTAAAGCGTGTCGAATTTAAAGTTTCATCGCAGTTATATCAAGCGTTAAGCGATATGGCCGATGCACAAAATATTAGCCGCAGTGCGCTGATTGAAACTATTTTACAAGAAAGATTGGCTATTGATAGATAAAAGGTTTTAAATCCATGGCAAGTGTAGGTATTTTTTTCGGAAGTGACACAGGTAACACAGAACACGTAGCTAAAATGATCCAAAAAGAATTGGGTAAAAAGTTAGTGGCTGTGCATGATATTGCTAAAAGTTCAAAAGAACAGATCGCAGAATTTGATTTAATCTTATTTGGCATTCCTACTTGGTATTATGGTGAAGCACAATGTGATTGGGATGACTTTTTCCCTGAATTAGAAGAAGTTGATTTTGATGGCAAGCTTGTGGCTATTTTTGGCTGTGGCGATCAAGAAGACTACGCTGAATACTTCCTTGATGCGATGGGTATGATCAATGACATCGTTACTGAGCGTGGCGCTATTGTTGTGGGTCATTGGCCAACACAAGGGTATGATTTTGAAGCCTCGAAAGGCATGGCTGATGACAACCATTTTGTTGGTTTAGGCATTGATGAAGACCGTCAACCAGAGCTTACTGAACAACGTGTAAAAGCATGGTCAGCACAAGTTTATGAAGAAATGTGTTTAAGTGAACTTGCTGATTAAATGCACTTTATTGCTAGTAATCGTATAAAATAGTGACGTTCGTTTTCCTATTACACATTTTATAAGTATTTCTAGCAATTGATCTTTGCACTTAATGACTAGGCACGTTATTCTTATCGTTGCTAATGTGTCGTGTACATCTTTGTAAGGTGTCTAGTATAACCAAATATAATTGAGACAGATTTAATGACTGATCATAACTTGGAATTAAAAAAAGCCGGCTTAAAAGTAACTTTGCCGCGTATTAAAATTTTAGAGATTTTACAATCTCCAGATAACCAACACATCAGCGCTGAAGATGTTTACAAAATTCTTTTGGACCTAGGTGAAGAAATTGGCCTTGCTACTGTGTACCGCGTACTTAACCAATTTGATGATGCGGGTATTGTTAGCCGTCACCATTTTGAAGGCGGTAAGTCAGTATTTGAACTCTCTGGTAGCACACACCATGATCATCTTGTATGTTTAAAATGTGGTAAAGTTGTTGAATTTGAAGATGAAATGATTGAACGTCGTCAACTTGAAATTTCAGAAGAAAATGGTATTAAATTAACCAACCACTCTCTTTATCTGTATGGCGAGTGTACTGACACTGCAGCATGTAAAGCATTTGCTGATAGCCAATAATTTTTTAGCTGAATAAAAAAACCTGCAAATTGCAGGTTTTTTTATGTCTGTTACTTTTATCCCCTCGCCTTTGAGCGAAGGGATAAAAAACTACTGCTGCGTTTTAGTCCAAGAATCACGTAAACCAACTGTTTGGTTAAAAACAATGTTCTCTGACTTAGTATCACGGCTGAAGTACCCTGTACGTTCAAATTGAAAACCTTGTGCAGGCTCTGCATTAGCAAGTGATGGCTCAAGTTTTGCGTTTGCTAAAACCACTAATGAATCAGGATTTAAAGTTGTTGCAAAGTCTTCAGCTGCTGCAGGATTTGGTACGCTGAATAACCGATCATATAAACGAACTTCTGCGGTGATTGACTCACTGGCTGACACCCAGTGGATAACGCCCTTCACTTTACGTCCATCAGTTGGATTTTTGCCCAGCGTTTGTGGATCATAGCTACAGAAAATCGTGGTTATTTCGCCATTTTCGTCTTTTTCAACACGCTCTGCTTTAATAACATAAGCACCACGTAAACGAACTTCTTTATCAAGTACTAAGCGCTTGAATTTGTTATTTGCTTCTTCTTTGAAGTCTTCACGTTCAATATAAATTTCACGGGTGAACGGAACATCACGACGACCCATACTTTCATCATTTGGATGATTTGCAATTGATAAGGTTTCAACGGTATCAACAGCATAGTTTTCAATGATGATTTTAACCGGATCGAGAACGGCCATGGCACGTGGAGCATGTTCGTTTAAGTCTTCACGGATACAGGCTTCAAGCATGCCCATTTCAACCATGTTTTCTTGTTTGGTTACGCCAATACGTAAGCAAAATTCACGAATTGATGCTGGTGTATAACCACGACGGCGAAGACCTGCAATGGTAGGCATACGCGGATCATCCCACCCTTCAACATACTCATTGACCACTAAATCATTTAGCTTACGCTTTGACATTATAGTGTATTCAAGGTTTAACCTTGAAAACTCAATTTGTTGTGGATGACATTCAAGACTGATGTTATCTAACACCCAATCATATAAACGGCGGTTATCTTGAAATTCAAGTGTACACAATGAATGGGTAATGCCCTCTAGCGCATCTGAGATACAGTGCGTAAAGTCATACATTGGGTAAATGCACCATTTATCACCGGTCTGATGATGGTGTGCAAATCGAACACGATAAATAATAGGATCACGCAGCACCATAAATGAGCTGGCCATATCGATTTTTGCACGTAGTACACACTCGCCTTCTTTAAATTCACCAGCACGCATTTTTTCAAATAGTGCTAGGTTTTCTGAAGGACTAGTATCACGGGTTGGACTATTTTTACCAGGCTCTTTTAACGTGCCGCGATATTCACGCGCTTGATCAGCTGTTAAAAAGCAAACATAGGCTAAGCCTTTATTGATAAGCTCTACAGCATAGTCATACAAAGTATCAAAATAATTTGACGAATACTTTATTTCACCATCCCAGTTAAAACCTAACCACTGAACATCTTCTTTGATTGAATTAACGTAGTTAATATCTTCTTTTTCAGGGTTAGTATCATCAAAACGTAAATTACATTGACCACTGTAGTCTTGCGCTATACCAAAATTTAAACAAATTGATTTAGCATGACCAATATGTAAAAAACCATTTGGCTCTGGTGGAAAACGAGTATGTGTAGACGCATGTTTACCTGATGCTAAATCTTCATCAATACGGGTTCTTATAAAGTTACTTGGGCGATTCTCAATTTCCGCCATAGGAATACAATCCTCACAATAGTGCATGGTGACAAAACTACTGCATTATACCCAAACCACCCCAAGATGCGAGTTTCAGTTGGAATTAAAAGCGATTTAGGCAAGGCATTGATTGCAAATAATAGTGGTTCTATTGGTAAAATCAATAACGCAGTATAAATCGCTTTTAAACCAACCCGTTGGGCGTTTCGCAGGCATTTACTCTCATCGTTGTTACTTCTTAAAAGGGACTATCATTGTTGCAAAGTAACGCCTTGATATTAAGCCCCTGTGAAACGCTGAATTCTGCATATTGAGGTGGTTTGGGTATATTATAAAAACAAACCTTAACATACAGTAATAGATGCGGGTTTATTACATACTGTGTACTTAGCGGAAAATACTAGCTGAAGAACCACGTCTGGGTTGTTATTTAACCTCTTAATGGCGATAAATTGTTCTAGCGCAATAAAACAGTCATTCAACCAAGCTACAGTGGCGTCATTAAAGTAATTCTTTTAAGGAGAAAATAATGGCTTCACTTTCACAGCATCGCGTTTATATCCCAACTACTGCACGCGCAAACCAATATATCTTAGCGGAGTTCGTACCCAGTGCCGATTTATACGCACGTTTTAGCAATATACAGCAATGTTATGAACGTTTAGCACGACAGCTATTCTCCTCATGTGATGAATACGAGCTACACAATGTACATTTGATAGCAAACGATAAGCTTCCCGTTGTTAGGTTTCATGAAGAGTCGTATTGTTTACAAACAGAAAAGCAAATTTTATTCTTTTATAACCCGCGTTACCATGAAGCGCATAAATGCATTTACGACAGCAGCAAACCCAGTAAAAAAATTCGCTTGCTCTTCCTTGCTACTGGTGAAGACTTGCGTGCGAATGCTGCTATATTCCATACCCGTGTTAAAAAAGTACTCGAATACCTACAAAGCACATTATTGATCGATGAAACAGCAATAAAAGTGCGTGATCATCAGCATTTAACCTATGACTTGTTCGCCAAAGCGAAAGGATGTAAAGAAAGCTACGGTTATAAACTTAGAGGACTCTACCCTCGCTACCAAAGCCGCCATTGTACACTCCCCGCAGAACATAATGAGATGACTTATACGACATTTGCGATCCCAATAACACGTACCATTAAAACTCAGTTTCATCATTTACTTAATAAGCCAACATTCACAGAGTTTTACCAGTATTTTTATGACGCATTTATTCAGCAATGCGCCGCCAAAAATTTACATTTAGCGGCGATGATAGCAAATGGTACGATGCCAATAATTAGAAACAGTAAGACTGATAACAACGATGGCAATCATGAATTGCAAAAGCTGAGCTTTTCAACCGACGATCAAAAAACGCAATACAGTCATTATTGGCATGATGAAAAACTAGTAGATTCACTGCATTTTGTTATTGTTGCCAGTGAAAAAGACGAACAAGGAATTGGCCACGGTCGGTTTATGAATCAAGTTGAAAGTGTGATCCGTACACTCATCGAACCATTATCTATTAATAAAGAGCGCCAAGATATCACTGTGCGATTTTTTCAACATATCAATCATTATCTATAATAGCGAGCTTGTCGATAATGACCCCCTTAAGCTAAGTTCAGGTTAACTACAAACCTTATCCCTGCCAGTATTTTTAGCATGGTAAAGGTTTGTGTCAGCAACTTTTAATAATGTATTAAGGGCTAATCCTGGCTGCATTTGTGCGACCCCAGCACTGCTTGTTAAAGTGATTTTTTTATCGGTCAAGCTTAACGATTTTAAACAAATGCATAAGTTACCGATAAAATCATGCCCTTGTGCAAGTGTTAAGTTTGGCATTACCACAATAAACTCTTCACCACCAAAGCGAGCAAATTGATACTCAGTATCAGCTAACTGCTCAGTAAGTAACGCGCTAAAAGCAATTAGGGCTTGATCACCGATATCATGACCATATTGATCATTTACTTGTTTAAAATGATCAATATCTAAAATTGAAACTGAAAAGTTTTGTTGCTTCCCGATAAGTTGCGATGCAATAAAATCGAGAATATAACGACGGTTATGAGCTCCAGTGAGTGGATCTGTATTTGCTCTGCGTTGGCTTCGTAAATATGCTTTGCGTTGATTTAATGCGAAAATTGTAATGCTTAATATCGCTAATATACCAATAACAGAATAGGCTGCTTGTAACTGTCCTTCTTTAGCTAACTTATCTAAAGTAATTTGTTGGTATTTTAATTTCTCTTCAGCCAACTGCAATTTGATATCTTGTTGAGTAGATTCAAATCGTGAGCGTGCTTCTTGCTCGAGTTTCTGCTGCGTTGTTTCTTTTGCTTGCTCTGTAAGCTTAATCAATAACTTCAGTGCATTAGTAGCCTCTGCAAAACGACCTAATTGTTCTAGGCTTTGCGCCTTTAAGCTAAGTGTATTACGGCTGTAACGGTTATTAAGCGGCCTATCGTAATCAGTCAACAATAACTCTGATGCTTGAATATATTCAAGTGCTTGCTCTGGTTGCTGTAATGCTAAGAAAGTTTTAGCAAATCCATTATTTAACGCAATTATATGCGCTGGATTTACAATCACTTTATTGACATAACTTTTAGCCAAGTATAGTAGTTGCAACGCTTGCGAATATTTTTTTTGCTTCAGAGCGACATTTGCCTTACCAGCTGGTGCCAAAAAAAGATAGCGCGGTGCTTTTACCATTGCTGATAACATTATCATTTCTTCATAACAAGCCGCCGCTGAATCAAGTTTTTCAGCGCGCTCATATGTCATGCATAAGATATAGATAACAGGCAAACCATTGACAACATCGCCGTTTTTGCTGGCGATATCGCGCGCCAAAACTGCATATTGCTCACCTTTCTCAAATAGTGACATGGTCGAATAATATGCCGCTAAACTATCATAAACATAAAGCATGGTAGTTGATGACATATTCGTAGTTTTCGCTTCAATGTAGGCATTTTCGATAATTTCTATTGCTTTAGGGTATTCCTCTTGCCAGAGCAACAGAGCTCCTTCAATAGACTCAGCTTGTACCAACATCTCTAAATCGTTTGCTTGAGTAAAGGCATTTTGTGCTAAGCGGATTTGTTTAATACTTTCAGGTAACAGCCCTTCTTCTAAAGAAAAAACACTCCGATACATTAACCAATAACCTTGGATCCAATCATCGTCTTTAGGCAGTTGTTGTTGGGCAAGTTCAAAGTAACTTTGTGAACGTGCGATATCACCTTTAAATAAATACAGCCGCGCTAACAAAGTATTATTATAAGCGTGTTCAGTGGTAGAAATACCCTGAGCTGCTTGTGTAAGAACTAATTCTTCGATCAACTGATTTGGTTCAGCTAATGCGCGTTGTTCGGTTACTAAAAATGCGGTACGAAATGAAGTAGATGAAAATAAATTGAAAGAGCAACAAAAGCATACAAGGTAGACTGTAAAATAAATTATTCGCATTACTGCTAGATCTTCCAATGATAAAAAGCAATCGCACATTATAACGGCAGTTTTGATTATTACCAGTAGATTTTATTGAAACAAGCTATTGATTTTTATTATTAAATAAACAGCTAAAGATTCTGAAATTTATTATTATCTAGACATAATACTTATAAATAATGGCAATAAAAAAGGCTCACTAAGTGAGCCTTTTTTCAAAACATAGCAGGTTATTACCAGCCAGTTTTTTCTTTAAGTGCTTTACCGATATCAGCAAGTGAACGTACAGTTTTTACGCCCGCAGCTTCTAATGCAGCAAACTTCTCATCAGCAGTACCTTTACCGCCAGCGATGATTGCGCCAGCATGACCCATACGCTTACCTTCTGGTGCAGTAACACCAGCAATGTAAGAAACAACAGGCTTAGTAACGTTAGCTTTGATGTACTCTGCAGCTTCTTCTTCTGCAGTACCACCGATTTCACCGATCATTACGATCGCTTCAGTTTGTGGATCTTTTTCGAACATTTCTAAAACGTCGATAAAGTTAGTACCAGGAATTGGGTCGCCACCAATACCAACACAGGTAGACTGACCGAAACCTGCATCTGTAGTTTGTTTAACAGCTTCGTACGTTAAAGTACCAGAGCGAGAAACAATACCTACTTTACCAGGTTTGTGGATGTGACCAGGCATGATACCAATCTTAGTCTCACCAGGAGTGATAACACCTGGACAGTTAGGACCGATCATACGAGTACCTGTTTGATCTAGTTTAACTTTAACGTCAACCATATCAAGTGTAGGGATACCTTCAGTGATACAAACGATTAGCTCGATGCCCGCATCGATTGCTTCTAAGATAGCATCTTTACAAAAAGGTGCTGGTACATAGATAACTGATGCAGTTGCGCCAGTTGCTTCTACAGCATCACGTACAGTGTTAAATACTGGAAGACCAAGGTGCGTTTGACCGCCTTTACCTGGGCTTACACCACCAACCATTTGTGTACCGTACTCAAGCGCTTGCTCAGAGTGGAAAGTACCTTGGCCACCGGTGAAACCTTGACAGATAACTTTTGTATCTTTATTGATTAATACAGACATTATTTGCCCTCCGCAGCAGCAACAACTTTTTCAGCCGCGTCTGTTAGTGATTCAGCAGCAATGATATCTAGACCAGAGTTCTTAAGAACTTCACGACCTAGCTCAGCGTTAGTACCTTCTAAACGTACAACTACTGGTACGTTTACGCCAACTTCTTTAACTGCACCAATGATGCCTTCAGCGATCATGTCACAACGAACGATACCACCGAAGATGTTAACTAAAACGGCTTTAACGTTGTCATCAGAAAGAATGATTTTGAATGCTTCTGATACACGTTCTTTAGTCGCGCCGCCGCCAACATCTAGGAAGTTTGCAGGCTTGCCACCGTGTAGGTTTACGATGTCCATAGTACCCATTGCTAGGCCTGCACCGTTAACCATACAACCAACGTTACCGTCTAATGCAACGTAGTTAAGTTCAAAACTTGCTGCATGAGCTTCACGTGCATCTTCTTGTGATGGATCGTGGAAATCACGCATTTTAGGTTGACGGTAAAGTGCATTACCATCGATACCGATTTTGCCGTCAAGACAGTGAAGGTTACCTTCATCAGTGATAACAAGCGGGTTGATTTCAAGTAGTGCGAAATCGAAATCAGTAAACATTTTACCAAGACCCATAAAGATCTGTACGAACTGTTTCATTTGTACTGGGTTAAGACCCAATTTAAAACCTAGTTCACGTGCTTGGTAAGCTTGAGGACCTACTAATGGGTCGATCTCTGCTTTGTGGATAAGCTCTGGTGTTTCTTCAGCAACAGTTTCAATTTCAACACCGCCTTCAGTAGACGCCATGAAAACAACTTTGCGAGATGCACGGTCAACAACTGCACCTAAGTACAATTCGTTGGCGATATCAGTACAGCTTTCTACTAAAATTTTAGCAACTGGCTGACCATTCTCGTCTGTTTGGTAAGTAACTAGGTTTTTACCTAACCAGTTAGCTGCAAACGCTTTAACTTCGTCGATAGTTTTAACTAGCTTTACACCGCCAGCTTTACCACGTCCACCTGCGTGAACCTGAGTTTTAACAACCCACATATCACCGCCGATTTTCTCAGCAGCTGCTGCAGCTTCTTCAGGTGTATCGCAAGCGAAACCTTGAGAAACTGGTAAACCATATTCGGCAAAAAGTTGTTTTGCCTGATACTCATGCAAATTCATGATGCTTTATCCAATTTTTTATACTAAAAGAGCTGACTATTTTTATAAATAGACAGCTATCCCAAATTGCGCACCTAGTATAGATCCCAAGGCTTAACATGAAAACCCCAGTACGACCAAAGGCGCAAAAAAAAAGCTGTGAATATGACTCACAGCTTATATTTTATACTACTGAATTAAACATCCAGTAATAAACGAGTTGGATCTTCAAGTAACTCTTTAATTGTTACTAAGAAGCCAACAGATTCTTTACCATCTATTTGGCGATGATCATAAGATAATGCCAAATACATCATAGGAAGAATTTCAACTTTACCATTCACAGCCATTGGACGATCTTGGATTTTATGCATACCCAAAATTGAAGACTGCGGTAAGTTAATAATAGGTGTTGATAGTAACGAACCGAACACACCACCGTTAGTGATAGTGAAGTTACCACCGGTCATATCGTCAAGCGTCAGCTTACCGTCACGACCTTTAAGTGCTAGTTCACGAATACCTTTTTCGATTTCAGCAACAGATAGCTTATCGCAATCTTTTAGTACTGGAGTTACTAAACCGCGCGGCGTAGAAACAGCAATGCTGATATCAAAATAGTTGTGGTATACGATATCATCGCCATCAATTGAAGCATTTACATCAGGGAAGCGTTTTAGCGCTTCAGTGACCGCTTTTACGTAAAAAGACATGAAACCTAAACGGATACCGTGACGTTTCTCGAACACTTCTTGATACTGCTTACGAAGGTCCATGATTGGTTTCATGTTTACTTCGTTGAATGTTGTTAACATTGCCGTTGAGTTTTTCGCTTCAAGAAGACGATTAGCAATGGTTTTACGTAAACGTGTCATAGGCACGCGTTTTTGTGTACGGTCACCCATTGGTGCCGCTGGCGCTGCTTCAGCTTTCGCCGCAGGAGCTGGTGACTTCAAGAATTGATCAACATCTTCTTTTGTCACACGACCATTTTTACCAGAGCCTTTAATTTTAGAAGCATCTAGGCCTTTTTCTGCGATTAAACGACGCACTGACGGTGTTAACACGTCTGAGCTATCGCTAGAATCAGCAGCTGGAGCTTGTTCTTTTGCTGCAGGGGCTGCAGCTGGTGCGCCACCGGCTTTAACTTTACCGATAACTTGGTCACCCAGTACTGTATCGCCTTCTGCGTGAATAATTTCACCCATTACGCCATCTTCTTGAGCAACAACTTCAAGAACAACTTTATCAGTTTCGATATCAACTAGGTTTTGATCGCGTGTTACTGCGTCACCTGGTTGCACATGCCAAGTAGCTACTGTCGCGTCTGCGACTGATTCTGGAAGTACAGGTACTTTAATGTCCACTTCTTTACCTTCTGATGCTGGTGCTGATTGCGCCGCTGGCGCGTTTTCTTGTTTGTCCGAAGCTGGTGCAGCTTCGCTCTTTGCGTCTTCAGTTGGCGCAGCTGCATCAGCCTCACCAATGATACCGATCACTTGGTCGCCAAGTACGGTTGCACCTTCTTCTTGTGAAATTTCAGTGATCACACCATCATGTGGTGCAACAACTTCTAAAACAACTTTGTCTGTTTCGATATCTACTAAGTTCTGATCACGGCTTACTTTGTCGCCAACACTTACATGCCATGTAGCAACGGAAGCATCAGCAACCGACTCAGGAAGAACAGGAACTTTAATTTCTGTGCTCATTGCTTATCCTTTATTTTCAATAGTAAGCGCGTCTGCGACAAGCGCTTGTTGTTCTTTAGTATGCACTGACATATAACCACACGCTGGAGAAGCAGAGGCTTTACGACCTGCATATTTAAGCTTCGCACCTTGTGGGATTGCATCTACAAAGTGGTGTTGTGAACAATACCAAGCACCTTGGTTTTGCGGCTCTTCTTGACACCAAACAAAGTCTTTCACATGTTGATAACGCGCCATAATGGCTTCCATTTCATCATGTGGGAATGGGTATAACTGTTCAACACGCACAATAGCTATATTGTCTTGCTCAAGCTTACGACGCTCTTGTAATAGCTCGTAGTAAACTTTACCACTACAAAATACTACGCGTTCTACTTTCTTAGCATCAATATCATCGATTTCATCGATCATATTATGGAATACACCTTCTGCAAGCTCTTCAAGCGACGACGTTGCAAGTGGATGACGTAACAATGATTTAGGTGTCATAACAATCAGTGGGCGACGCAGTGGTCTTACTGATTGACGACGTAACATTGCATATACTTGTGCCGGTGTTGATGGCACACATACTTGCATGTTGTGATCAGCACATAGCTGTAAGAAACGCTCTAAACGTGCTGAACTGTGCTCAGGACCTTGCCCTTCATAACCATGTGGCAATAAAATGGTCAGTCCACATAAGCGGCCCCATTTTTGCTCACCTGAACTTAAGAATTGGTCAAATACAACTTGGGCGCCGTTAGCAAAATCACCAAACTGTGCTTCCCACAATACTAGTGATGTTGGCTCTGCTGTCGCATAACCATATTCAAACGCCACAACCGCTTCTTCTGAAAGCACAGAGTCAAATACTTGGAAAGTACCTTGATCTTCACTTAAGTGCTGTAAAGGCGTGTAAGTGGCCCCATCAGTTTGACTATGTACAACTGCATGGCGGTGGAAGAAAGTACCACGCCCTGAATCTTGGCCTGTTAAACGAATATCAGTGCCTTCAGTTGCGATTGTTGCATAAGCAAGTGTTTCTGCCATACCCCAATCAAGTGGTTTCTCACCGTTAGCCATTAATTTGCGATCATCGTAAATCTTTTTAACGCGAGACTGGGCTTTATATTGCTCAGGGTAACTTGCTATTTTGTTACCCAGTTCTTTTAATTTTTCAACTGGAACGCTGGCATCGTAATCAACACTCCATTCATGGCCAACATACTTAGCCCAATCAGATGAGTGTGATGTTTCTGGTTGAATTTCTTCAACAACACAATTGCCTTCGTCTAAACCATTACGGTAGTCATCAGCCAGTGCTTTAATTTCATCTTCAGTAAACGAGCCTTCAGCCATTAACTGATCTGCGTAGATCAAACGTGGCACAGGGTGTTTTTTGATTTTTTGGTACATGATCGGTTGAGTCGCATTCGGCTCATCCGCTTCATTATGGCCGTGACGACGATAACAAACTAGATCAATAACCACATCACGTTTAAATTGATTTCTGAAATCAAGTGCTATTTGCGTAACAAATGCAACCGCTTCAGGGTCATCTGAATTAACGTGGAAAATAGGCGATTGCACCATTTTTGCGATGTCTGTACAGTAATCTGTTGAACGTACATCGTATTGTTTGCTTGTAGTAAAACCAACTTGGTTGTTCACTACAATGCGAATACTACCACCACAACTAAACGCATTTGTTTGCGATAAGTTAAAGGTTTCTTGAACAACACCTTGGCCTGCAACTGCCGAATCACCATGAATGGTGATAGGTAGTGCTTTAATACCTGAACTGTCACCCAAACGGTCTAAACGTGCACGAACCGAGCCCATAACTACTGGGTTTACGATTTCAAGATGCGATGGGTTAAAGGCAAGAGCCATATGAACTTTGCCACCTTTAGTAGCAAAATCCGAAGAGTAACCCATGTGGTATTTAACATCACCTGAGCTTAATGTTTCTTTATGCTTGCCAGCAAACTCATCAAATAGTTCTGATGGATTTTTACCAAGTACATTGACAAGAACATTTAAGCGACCACGGTGAGCCATACCAATTACCGCTTCTTGTTGGCCACTTTCGCCAGCACGGTGAATAAGCTCTTTCAGCATCGGTACTAACGCATCACCACCTTCAAGTGAGAAACGTTTAGCACCGGGGAACTTAGCCCCTAAATATTTTTCAAGACCATCCGCTGCGGTTAATCCTTTTAGGATACGCAACTTTTCATCTTTACTGAATGTTGGACGTGATTGCACTGACTCTAAACGTTGCTGTAACCAACGCTTTTCTTCAGTTGATGTGATGTGCATATACTCAGCGCCAACAGAACCACAGTATGTGGTCATTAGAGCTTGATATAACTCACCTAAAGGCATGGTATCGCGGCCTACGGCAAACGATCCCACGTTAAATTCACGGTCAAAATCAGCTTTAGATAATTCATGATATTCAAGCTCTAAGTCTCGAACACGTTCACGTTGCCAAATGCCCAATGGATCTAAGTTGGCATTTTGGTGACCACGGAAACGGAAAGCATTTATAAGCTGGAGAACTTTGACTTGTTTAGGGTCACTGCTTCCACCTTCTGCTACCACTACTTCTCTATGCTTGTTTTTCGCAAGCGCCGCAAACTGTGCCCGAACTTCTGAATGCTTAACTTCAACATCCACACCATCAACTTTTGGTAATTGTTCGAACACTTCTCGCCATTCTTCTGGCACAGAAGTCGCATTGTCTAAATACGCTTCATAAAGCTCTTCTATATAAGCAACGTTTCCGCCGTTTAAATGTGAAGATTCTAGCCATGCCTTCATCACACCTTCGTGCATTTATAAGCCCTTTTCTTTAGCGCAGAAATTAATTGTTATAACAAGATGGCTAATTTACATTAGCCATCTTACATTTATCAATATTATTAAACCGAACGGTTTATTAACATTGATTTGATTTGTCCGATTGCCTTAGTTGGATTAAGACCTTTAGGACAAACGCTAACACAGTTCATGATACTGTGACAACGGAACACGCTGAATGCATCGTCTAAGTCAGCTAAACGCTCTTCTGTTGCTGTATCTCGGCTATCTGCCAAGAAACGGTAAGCATGAAGAAGACCAGCTGGACCGATGAACTTGTCTGGATTCCACCAAAACGAAGGACACGATGTTGAACAACATGCACATAGAATACACTCATACAAGCCATCTAACTTGTCACGTTCTTCAATTGATTGAAGACGCTCACCTGCAGCAGGTGTATCGTTAATTAGATAAGGCTTTACTTTTTCGTATTGAGTGTAGAACTGACTCATGTCAATAACAAGGTCACGTACCACTGGTAAACCTGGTAATGGACGAATTACGATTTTACCTTTGCCACCTTTTTGTAGCGTTGATAAAGGAGTAATACATGCTAAACCATTTTTACCATTCATGTTAACACCGTCAGAGCCACACACACCTTCACGGCATGAACGACGAAATGATAACGTTGGATCTTGCTCTTTTAATAATAAAAGTGCATCCAATACCATCATGTCGTGGCCTTCTTCCGTTTGCAAAGTATATTCTTGCATACGGGGGGCGTTATCAACATCTGGATTATAACGATAAACAGAAAATTGTACTTGTGCCATCGTCTCGCTCCTAGTAGGTACGTGCTTTAGGTGGAAATGCTTCGCGCAGTTTCGGCGCATAGTTTACATCACGCTTGCTCATTTCATCCGTTACCGGATTGAATACTGAGTGACATAACCAGTTTTCGTCATCACGATCTGGGAAGTCAAAGCGAGAGTGTGCACCACGGCTTTCTGTACGGAAGTTTGCAGCAACTGCTGTTGAGTATGCTGTTTCCATCATGTTATCTAACTCTAGACATTCGATACGTGCAGTGTTGAAGTCTGATGATTTATCATCAAGACGCGCATGCTGCAGACGTTCACGAATTTCTTTAAGCTCTTTTAGACCGGCTGCCATTGACTCACCTTCACGGAATACCGAGAAGTTAAGTTGCATACACTGCTGTAGGTCTTTCTTGATTTGTACTGGATCTTCGCCTTGACCAACTGTTGAGTTCTCCCAACGATTGAAACGAGCGAGTGCAGCGTCTAAATCTGATTCTGAGGCATCTTTTGATACTTCAACGTCATTTAGGTAAGTGCCAAGGAAGTTACCTGCAGCACGCCCAAATACAACTAAATCAAGTAATGAGTTACCACCTAGGCGGTTTGCACCGTGTACAGATACACAGGCAATTTCACCAACAGCAAATAAACCTTCAACTACTTTTTCGTTGCCGTTAGCATCGATTTGTAGCGCTTGACCATTTACATTGGTTGGCACACCACCCATCATATAGTGACAAGTAGGGATTACTGGAATTGGCTCTTTTGCAGGGTCAACGTGAGCAAATGTTTTAGCAAGATCACATACACCTGGAAGACGTAGGTTAAGCGTTTCTTCACCTAAGTGATCAAGTTTAAGCTTAATGTGTGGACCCCAAGGACCATCACAACCACGACCTTCACGAATTTCTGTCATCATTGAACGGGCAACAACATCGCGTGACGCTAAGTCTTTCGCATTCGGTGCATAACGTTCCATGAAGCGTTCGCCATCTTTATTTAAAAGATAACCACCTTCACCACGACAACCTTCCGTTACTAGCGTACCCGCACCAGCAATACCGGTTGGGTGAAACTGCCACATTTCCATGTCTTGCATAGAAATGCCAGCACGTGTCGCCATACCAACACCGTCACCAGTGTTAATGTGAGCATTAGTAGTTGAAGCGAAGATACGACCCGCACCACCTGTTGCTAGTACCACAGCTTTTGATTTGAAATAAACAACTTCGCCTGTTTCAATATCAATAGCAGTACAACCAACTACATTACCATCATCGTTTTTAACTAAATCTAATGCATACCACTCAGAGAATACATTGGTTTTGTTTTTAACGTTTTGTTGATAAAGAAGGTGCAATAACGCATGACCTGTACGGTCAGCCGCAGCCGCGGTACGTGCTGCTTGCTCGCCACCAAAGTTTTTCGATTGACCACCGAAAGGACGTTGGTAAACACGGCCATTTTCAAAACGAGAAAACGGTAGACCCATGTTTTCTAATTCAGTAATTGCTTCTGGGCCAGTTTTACACATATATTCGATAGCGTCTTGGTCACCGATGAAATCGGAACCTTTAACGGTATCGTACATGTGCCATTCCCAGTTATCTTCATGTGAGTTACCCAGCGCAACCGTAATACCACCTTGTGCAGACACAGTGTGTGAACGCGTTGGGAAAACTTTAGAGATAAGTGCACAGGTTTTACCTGATTCAGTGATTGCAAGTGCCGCGCGCATACCCGCACCACCTGCGCCAATCACGACGGCATCAAATTCACGAACAGAATATTTCACTTAAACACCCCATAGAACGATTAGACCAATTGCTACGTATGCAGCGGCCATTAGGTTCAAAACAAAACCTAAAACAGCACGCAATTTTGCGCATTTAACGTAGTCAGTCAGTACTTGCCAAAGGCCAATACGGGTATGAACCATAATGCAAACAAGGGTAATTAGTGTGAACCCTTTCATTGCTAGGTTTGAAAACAGGCCTTGCCATGCTTCGAAAGTGACTTCTGGTGTACATAAGAAGTAGCCAATAATAAAAATCGCATACGCGGTAATTACTAGTGCCGTGGTACGTAACGAGACATAATCTTGTATGCCGTCACGTTTTAGAGTTGCTTGATTTAAAACCATATCCACACCCCTGCTAATACAGAAGCCACAACGCCAAGTGCCATTGCAATTTTAGCGCTAAGGTTACCTGATTCAAGTTCTTCCCAATGTCCCATATCCATAATGATATGACGGATACCACCAATAAGGTGATACGCCAATACAGAAATGGTGCCCCAAGCTATAAATTTGGCAATGAATCCGCTAAACAGACCCTTGACGAATTCAAAACCTTCAGCTGAAGAAAGAGACTCTGACCAAGCCCAAATGACAAACGTTAAAGCAAAAAATAATGCAACACCGGTGACGCGGTGAAAAATTGATGCTTTAGCCGCTGCCGGCATAGATATAGTTGTTAGATCTAGATTTACAGGTCTTTGCTTTTTCACAGTTACTTGCCCATCTTGCCCACTAGGAGCTCATCTACTTGTTTTTCTTAACCCACCAAAAAACGATTTTTCTGATGGAACTATCTAAGTAAAGCGTTTTGTTACGACTAAAATTCACATTTTTGCAAAGATTAGCTGTAAAAATAACGTTTACCTACAGACAATACGGTATAAAACCTTCGATAGTATATATAGCCAGAGGTCTTTTTACAATTCTTGTTTAGTTATAGCTATTTGCGAATTAGCCAATGGTATAATATTTAATCCCGTGAGAATATTTATTATACATTTGTGCATAATGTTTATAAAAATTGACTTTAACCCCCTCTTTCACGTTAAAATGAAAAGAATGTGCTTAAACAGATTCAGAACATAACAATCAGAGTTGTTATCTTAATAGGAGATAAATAGATGGCGGATAAGAAAGCCACAGTCCATATTGATGGTCTAGATCCAATCGAACTTCCAATTTACCAAGGTACTGCTGGTCAGGATGTAATCGATGTACGTACGTTAGGTGCTCATGGTCATTTCACATATGATCCAGGTTTCATGTCGACTGGTTCTTGCGAATCTTCAATTACATATATCGACGGTGGCAAAGGGATATTACTTCACCGTGGTTACCCAATTGAACAACTAGCCGAAGACTCAGATTATGTTGAGTTGTGTTATTTACTGCTAAATGGTGAGTTACCAACTAAAGAGCAATATGCTGATTTTGCATCACAAATTACACATAGCACGATGCTTGATGAGAAAATTGCAAACTTCTTCCAAGGTTTCCGTTTTGATGCCCATCCAATGGCTATGCTATGTGGTGTAGTTGGTGCATTATCATCTTTTTATCATGAAGATCTTGATATTACTGATGCAATACAACGTAAAACAAGTGCAGTAAAATTAATTGCTAAGCTACCAACTATCGCAGCGATGGCTTACAAATATAACGTAGGTCAACCATTCGTTTATCCACGTAATGATTTAAGCTATGCAGAAAACTTCTTACATATGATGTTTTCTGTACCAGCTGAAGAATATAAAGTTAATCCAGTGACTGCTAAAGCAATGGATAAAATCTTTATGCTTCACGCTGATCACGAGCAAAATGCATCAACGTCTACAGTACGCTTAGCTGGCTCTTCTGGTGCTAACCCATATGCATGTATTGCAGCGGGTATCGCATCACTATGGGGCCCTGCACATGGCGGTGCTAACGAAGCATGTTTAAACATGTTAGAAGAAATTGGCTCTGTTGATCGCATCGACGAATACGTTGCTAAAGCAAAAGATAAGTCGGACCCATTCCGTCTTATGGGCTTTGGACACCGTGTTTACAAAAACTTCGACCCGCGTGCAACTGTAATGCGTCAAACCTGTCACGAAGTACTTGCTGAGCTTAATATTCAAGATCCATTGCTGGATATTGCAATGAAACTTGAGCAAATTGCCTTAGAAGACCCATACTTTGTTGAGAAGAAACTTTACCCTAACGTAGACTTCTACTCAGGTATTATCTTAAAAGCAATTGGTATCCCAACAAGCATGTTCACTGTGATCTTCGCAATGGCACGTACTGTTGGTTGGATCACACACTGGGACGAGATGTTATCGCAACCTGGTCATAAGATCAGCCGTCCACGTCAGCTATATACTGGTCACACACACCGTGATTACGTAGCGACAGACAAGCGTTAATTTTAGTTAATGCTAAAAAGGGCCGCATTTGCGGCCTTTTTTGTATCTAGTCCTTGAGAAATATCACAAAGCCATTACAATTCCGATTCAGTTTTTAATTCGGCTTTGCTGTGCTTGGTGTTGAAAAGTTATGTTTAATATAGAAAAAATTCGCGCAGACTTTCCTGCCCTAAAACAACTCATCAACGGGCAACCGCTGGTCTATCTTGATTCGGCTGCAACCACACAAAAACCACTGTCAGTTATCAGCGCGACTGAGCAATTTTACGCACGCAATAATGCTAATGTTCATCGTGGCCGCCATACCTTAAGCGAACAAGCAACCCATGCCTATGAACAAGCAAGACAGACCGTTGCCAATTATTTTAATATCGATGCAAATGAATTAGTTTGGACCAAAGGAGCTACTGAGGCAATAAACTTAGTGGCGAATGGCTTAACTGAGCAGCTTGATAATGATTCAACCATCATCATTTCAGCCTTAGAGCATCACGCTAATATTGTGCCATGGCAACAGTTAGCAAAGCGCACGGGAGCAAAGCTACTGGCACTTCCGTTACAAAAAAATGGCTGCTTTGATGTTCAAGCATGTGTTGAATTCATCAGTCAGCATAAGCCATCTGTACTTGCTATCACTCACGCGTCTAATGCGCTTGGTAATATCACAGATCTTGACCCAATATTACATGCCGCAAAACGCCATGATGCAATTACCTTAGTGGATGGTGCGCAAGCTGCGCTGCATTTACAGCCAAATTTACCTCAACTTGGTTGTGATTTTTATGTTTTTTCGGCTCATAAAATGCTCGGCCCAACCGGATTAGGTGGATTATATGGTCGCTATGATCGATTAAATAGTTTAGCTGTGTATCAAACTGGTGGCGAAATGATTGAAACTGTAACATTAGCAAAAACAATATTTCGTCAGGCACCAGCAAAGTTTGAAGCAGGTACACCAAACATTGCTGCAGTGATCGCTTTTGCAACTGCAATCGATTATCTAACCAGTTTAAATAAGACTAATGTATATACTCATGAACAAGTAATTTTTAATTATGCGGCAGAAAAACTGCAAGCCATCGCAGGAATTACCGTTTATAGCAACATTGAGAACAATATTGGTACCCTTTGTTTCAATTATAAAGACGAACACCCTTTCGATATAGCAACACTTTTAGATGGTTATGGTATAGCAGTTCGCAGCGGTCATCATTGTGCGCAGCCATTAATGCAACATTTAGGTATTAATGGCAGTGTTCGAGCCAGCTTTGCATTTTATAATAACCATAGCGATGTTGATTTATTTATCGCTGCTTTGCAAAATTGCTTAGAGTTATTAGACTAATTATGGATAAGACATGATTAAAACGTTTAAAGAAATTGCTTCATCGCTTGAGAGCTCGCCATCATGGCAACAAAAATACCGTGAAATAATGCTACTAGGTAAACAATTACCAGCTATGCCGGCTGTTTTAAAAACCAGCGATGCCCTTGTACCTGGCTGTGAGAGTAAAGTTTGGCTGTATTTGGATTTTGATCTTGAAGAAAATTGCCTAGTTATTATTGGTGACTCAGATACCCGCATAGTAAAAGGATTATTAGCGATCATTCTGTCGCTTTATAATGGCTTAACCCCTGAACAAGCTATTAACACTGACGCATTTGCACAGTTTAATCATTTAGGGCTTATCCAGCACCTTAGTCCTTCCAGAGGCAACGGTATTAAAGCCATGGTTGAGCGTATTCAAACCATGGCAGAACAGAAAAACTAATTTTTCACGGTACGTGCGCAGCGATCTAAATATTTACGTATTGATTTTGCTGCGACAAAAAAACCAAAACTTCCGGTTACCATAGTCGCTGAACCAAAACCGTTGTTACAATCCATATTCATCGAGCCATCAGCCCCCTGTTTAGCATGACAAACGCTGCCATCAGTACTTGGATATACCAATTGCTCAGTTGAATAAACACAATCGATGTTGAATTTTCGCTTTGGATTGCTACTAAAGTTGTACTGCTTGCGCAAAATATATCGGACTTTTGCCAGTAATGGATCATGGGTGGTCTTTGCTACATCACCAAAAGTGATTTGACTCGGATCAGTTTGACCGCCAGCACCACCGGTGGTGATCACCGGTATTTTGTTACGTTTACAATGCGCTATTAATGCCGCTTTTTCTTTTACTGCATCAATGCAATCTATGACATAGTCAAAACCACTTATATGCTCACGAATATTATCTAAAGTAATAAAATCATCGACAACACTGACCTCACACAGTGGATTGATCAATTCACAGCGGGCCTTCATTGCGACAACCTTTGCTTCACCCACCGTGCCTGTTAATGCATGTATTTGCCGATTCACGTTGGTTGCACAAATATCATCAAGATCAATTAAGGTTATTTTACCAACTCCAGTACGTGCTAGAGCCTCTGCCGCCCACGAGCCCACGCCACCAATACCAATAACACAAAAGTGGGCTTGTTGTAGCCATTCAAATTCAGTGTTGCCATATAATCTTTTGATACCACCAAAACGGATATCGGTTACTTTTTCACTCATTTACCAATCCAGTTGCCATGGTGTCTGCCAAGGCTGAAAATTTTCATGTTCAATTAATGTTGTAAACTCATCATCGTAATGCGGTAACAAACTAAATTGCTGTAGTTTACCTTGCCACACAAAACTTAGTGCAAAAGCATGTAAATAGGTGCGCTCAGCAGCAGTACCACCGTATATTACATCACCTAAAATCGGCGCAGAAAGGCTTTTTAGCGCGACCCGTAGTTGGTGCGTTTTACCCGAGTAAGGCTTTAAAATAAATGCCCTTCTATTGGCTTTAAAATTAATAGAATAAAAGCGAGTTATGGCTGGGTTTTCTTTACTTGTTAGTAGCTTATAGGTACTACGGCGTGATTTAGCCATATCCCCTTTGATCCAACCTTGCTTTTTCTTCGGTTTGCAATCACTTATCGCCAAATAAAACTTATTAACTTGATGAGCAGTAAATAAAACTGTCAGCTTTGCAGCCGCTTCACTACTGCGTGCTAAAATTATTAGCCCCGATGTCACTTTATCAAGGCGGTGCACAGCATATAACTTTTCTGCGAGTTGTTGCTCAGCCAGTACTACAAAACCTGGGCCTTCTTCACTATGGAAATTAAGCCCGGCAGGTTTTTCTATAATATAAAAATCAAGGTGCTTTGCTATAACCTTGAGTAATGTGAACGTGTTCACCACTTAATGACTTTGCAGTATAGCGACTACACGCGCTAAATCATCAGGCGTATCAACCCCTGCTTGCGGTGTTATTTTTGCCTGTTCTATTTTTATTTTATAGCCATGATATAAAACACGTAATTGCTCAAGAGATTCAAGTTGCTCTAATGGGGATGGCGTCAGTGAGATGTATTGTTTAATAAAACCAGCGCGGTATGCATAAATACCCACATGACGTTGAAAATCTTGTATGTCTAATCCGTTATTTTCACCTGTGTACATATGACTTCGATCATAGGGAATGCTGGCACGAGAAAAGTACAGTGCGTTTTTATTTACATCGCTGACGACTTTAACTGCGTTGGGATTAAAGATCTCATCGACACTATCAATGGCAGCACTCAAGGTCGCCATTGGCGCACTTGAATTAGCAAGTAAAGCAGCAACTTGCGAGACATTTTCAGCGGCTAATAAAGGCTCATCACCTTGTACATTCACTACAATAATATCGTTATTGAGAGATAATAAATCAACAACTTCTGCTAGCCGTTCAGTGCCTGACTGATGATCATCTCGAGTCATTAATACATCATTAGTAAAACCTTTGACAACATCAAAAACCTGTTGGTGATCGGTGGCTATCACGACCTTACTTGCCCCTGACGCCATCGCCTTTTCATAAACATGTTGGATCATCGGTTTGCCACAAATATCAGCAAGTGGTTTACCTGGTAGACGACTCGATGCAAAGCGTGCAGGAATAACGACTACGAATTCCACTTTTCAATCTCTTCTAAGCTCAATTCACGCGCTTCATTTTCTAGTAATACAGGAATATCATCTCGAATAGGGTAAGCAAGTTTTGCAGCTGTGCTGATCAATTCACTGTTTTCTTTGTCTAAACGTAATTTGCCTTTACACACTGGGCAAGCAATTATTTCAAGTAATTTTGTATCAAAGGCCATCTAGGATCCCTTTTTCTCTCAGTAATAAGTTAAGTTTAGAAACCACCGCAGGGGATGGCTCTGCGTCAACGGGTAAAAAATACCACGTTGGTTTTGCAAATGAATGACATTTTACCGCATCTTTCTCCGTCATAAACACTATATCATCATTAAATTTTATGAAATCTTGTGCTGTATAACCATAATGATCTCGAAAATGATGGCAACTTAGCAATGTAATGCCTTGTTGACGTAAGCTATTTTCAAAACGTTGTGGATTACCAATGGCGCTCACTGCGTGACCGGTCAAAAGCGGGACTTGAGTGGCTATATTAGTGGCAACATTTACTAAATCAGCACTTTTTAGCTGATAATTAAACGTGGCATCCCCCCCATTTTCAATAACTAAGTCAACTGATTTTAAACGTTTTTGTGTTTCTCTCAGTGGCCCCGCAGGCATTAACAAGCCATTGCCAAAACGCCGTTCACTATCAACAATACAGCACTCTATTGTTCTGGCCATTTTATAATGTTGCATACCATCATCGGAAATAATCACATCAAGCTGATATTGCGCAATTAATTGTTTTATATTCGCTTGTCGATCTGGGCCTACAACTACAGGGCAGTCAAGCCTGCGTTGAATAAGTACGGGCTCATCACCTGCCTGAGTCGTGTCGGTATGCTCAGTCACAGTAAGTGGATAGCTATCACTATTACCGCCATAGCCGCGACTAATAATGCCAACCCTTAAGCCACGCTGCTGTAGGTAATTCGCAAGCCAGATCACAAAGGGGGTTTTCCCATTACCACCAACGCTAATATTACCTACCACGATAACTGGCACAGGGCTTTGGTATGCCTTCAATAAACCTAGCTTATACGCTAATTTACGCAGATCACTTATAAACCAAAATAATACACTCAGTGGTAAAAGTAATATGGTAATAAAGCTTATTTCTCGATACCAACTCTGTTCTATTTTACTCACCCGTGATCACCAAATTGCATCTTGCAAAGCGCTGCATACGTGCCATCATTAGCCAGTAAGCTGGTGTGATCACCACTTTCTATCACTTGACCATTATCAATAACATAGATTCGGTCGCTTTGTTCGATTGTTGATAATCGGTGGGCAATCACAATAGAGGTTTTATTTTTCATTAATGCTTCTAAAGCTTGCTGGATCAGTTTTTCAGACTCAGTATCCAATGCAGAGGTTGCTTCATCTAAAATCAAGATTGGTGCATCTTTTAATATCGCCCGCGCAATTGCAATTCGTTGGCGCTGCCCGCCTGATAACATTACACCATTCTCACCGACCATGGTATTTAGACCATCGGGTAAATCTTTAACAAATTCCCACACATGTGCTTGTTTTGCTACATTCAATACCTCGTCATCGCTAAGTGAACGTGCAATCCCATAACTGATGTTATTAGCAATAGTGTCATTAAATAACACTACTTGCTGGGATACTAAAGCAAATTGGCGACGTAAATCAGTTAACTTATAATCCGCCAATGGCACACCATCGAGTAAAATCTCACTGGGCGGTTGTAAGTCATAATAACGCGGTAATAAGTTTGAAATGGTTGATTTACCAGAACCAGAACGCCCAACTAACGCAATACTCTCGCCTGCTTTTATAGTGAGCGATAAGTTTTTTAATACAGCTTCTGCTTTCGTTGGGTAATTGAAGGTGACATTTTTAACTTCAATCATACCTTTTACTTTATCTACACTAACTGTACCGATGTCTTTTTCGGCCTCTTCATCAAGCACTAAAAAAATACTTTGCGCTGCAGATATGCCACGCTGTAAATCACTATTTACATTAGCTAATTGCTTTAAAGGGCGTAATAACATCATCATCGATGAAATAAGCACCACAAAATCCCCAGAGCTCACTGTATCAATCATTGATGGCATAGAAACCACCCATAGAATAACGGCCATTGCACTGGCAGCCAAAATTTGAATCACAGATACACTAAGCGCTTTAGTGGCATCCATTTTGATACGCTGCTGACGGTTATGGTTATTAATTTTTGCAAACTGGGTTATTTCTTGCGCTTGACCGCCAAAGCCATGAATAACTTTGTGACCACTGAGCATTTGCTCTGAGCTACGGGTAACTTGTCCCATTGCTGATTGAATATTTTTAGAGATATGGCGAAAACGTTTTGATACAACAGAGACAATAACGGCCACCAAGGGAATTATAACCAAAAAGATTAACGACAGCTTCCAACTGGTATAAAACATCACAGCTAGCAAAAACACCACAAACGCGCCTTCCCTGACCACAATGAGCATCGCTTTGGTGATCGCTTGCTGTACTTGCTCGGTATCGAACGTTATTTTTGAAATCAAATCACCCGTTGAATTTTGATCATGAAATGCAACAGGTAAATGTAAAATATGCTCAAATAATTGCTGACGTAACGAACGGACAACTTGTGAACCCACATAACTTAAACAATAAGACGAGATATAATTAAAAACACCTCGGCCAAATACTAACGCGATGACAACAAATGGCGCGTATTTTAATACTTCAGCGTTGCGTTGATTTAAGCCCTGATCTATAAATGGCTTCATTAGTTGGATAAATAAAGCATCCATCGCTGAGTAACCAATCATGCCAATAACAGCAAAAATGGCAACGCTTTTATAATCCCCCACATACGTCAATAAACGCTTATAAATTTGTGATGTAGTCTGGTCCATAATACTCTCTTATTCATAATCTGTGGCTATTGTAGCCTCCAGTTGCACAAAACTAAACTCAATCTTTTAGAAACCAATAACTTTCATCTTCACGAGCTAGGTTTACTGTGTAGTGATGTGGATAAAATTCAATTTTAACCTGCCCTTTATTCGCTGTTGTATATTGTAAAGCATGCTGTGTAGCATAACGTGCTATAACTTCTGTACGTGGAAATTGCCACTGTCCTTTATATGCCGTTGAATGAATAACAATCTCAGGAGCAACCGCAGCAATAAATGCATCACTCGATGAGGTATTACTGCCATGGTGAGGACTCAGTAATACCGTACTTTTAAGCACCCCTTGCTGCTGGATTAGTTGCGCTTCTCTTGTTGCTGAAATATCACCTGGAAGCAAAACACTGAACCTGCCATCGCTAATGCGCACGACACAAGAGTTATCATTATCAGTTATTAAATGCTGTGCTGGCTCGCTCACGGTAATGGTTAAGTCATAAAAACTATATTCGCCCGCTCTGCAAACTTGCTCTGGCCCATTTGGTTGTAGCAATTTAAAAGTATGCTGATAACCTTGCTCTAACCAATGGATAAGCCCTCCAGCATGGTCTTTATCCATGTGGCTGATGAGCGCAACTTCCGCCTCAATGCCGTTTCTTTTTAAATAAGGTATTAAGGTGCTGTTGACCCGCGTAAATGTATTAAAATAAATTGGGCCAAGATCATAGATAAAACCTTTACCTCGATTACTGACTAACACCATGGTGCCATGACCGACATCGAATACATTTAGCTGCCAGCGCGGTTTGGTCAGTAAATAATGATCGAGTACAACCAGTAATAATGGTATGCATGCCAATAAACGCCAGGGCAAAAAACACACAATTATTGCTGTAATGTAGCTACTAATAAGCCATTGCTGGCTAAAATTTGTGGTATCAAACCAACGAAAATCAACCGGGATCAACAATAAGAGTTGATAAATATGTTGTAATAATGAATCAAACACGCTAATCAACCCGCTAATATCAAAAAACACACTAATAGCAGAAAACATTACTAAGCAAGGCATGATAATTAAACCAAGTAATGGGATAGCCACTAAATTAATAACTAAGCCAATTACACTGACCCCATTAAAATAATAAAGTGATAATGGTAGTAAACCAATAAACAATGCAAACTGTAGAATAATAAGTGTTTTTATGATGGCTAAAAAGCCAGAGCTGGTTACGGTTATAACACTAAAAACCCAAAAGATAATTGCCACCGCAGTGAATGAAAAATAAAGCCCCGGATTAAGTAAACTAAATGGATCAATAAGTAATACACATACCAATGCAAACAAGATAAATCGCCAGCGTAGTGCCTGCTTAGCAAAGTAATAAATAACTAAATAACACCCTAGCATGATCAGCGCACGCGTTGCAGAGACGATAAAACCACTTAAGTACACATAACTAAAAGCAAGCACAAATCCACCTAAACTATAAATAAGTGACAAATTGATCTGCTGTGTAGTTGGTTTAACCACAAAAATAAAAAGGCTTGTTAAATAGCGAGTTATAAAAAAACCGATACTAAACATCAAGCCAATGTGTAATCCCGAAATAGCCAATAAATGGCTAATACCAAATTGCTGTAATTCTTGCTTTTGTGAAAAACTCATAGCACTGCGGTCGCCAGTCATTAGCGGATAAAACAGCCAATTTAGCGAGTTATGCTGGTAGGTATGTTTGATAAAATTACGGTATTTTTCAATTAGCTCAAATTCATGGTTGTTCGATATTTCGATAATACTACCAACTTGCTTGCCTTTAAAAAATAGTCGCTCACTAAATGCGTAACGCTCTTTATCAAACACATCATAATTTTTTTGGCTGCGATATTTTTCTAATTCAAGCCACGTTGTAACGTGATCACCTACTTTGAGTCTCTGGTCGTTTTTTAAAGTGAGCAATGCAAAAGGAGGCTTAATATTTGATAGAGGCTGATTATCTATCTCATTGAGCTGAACTTTTAAATAATAGTTATCACGCTGAGAAATAACTTCAACAATCGTAATATTACTTAGATGTGGTTTATTTTCATCCAAAGCCAAGCTGGAAATTGCATAAAAGCTGGAAAAATGTCCCCATACACACAAAATTCCACAAATAAAACCTAACAATACACGGTAAAACGGCTTAAAATAGGCACTCGCAATTAACAGAGATAACGCGAAAACTGTAAATACAAGGGTCTGATAATAATAAACGGTTATAATACAACCAACGACAAACCCAACGCTTAACCAAACAGATGTAAATGGTTGCTTTAAATGGCTAAAAAAACGATCCAACGGTTTTTACCCGATCACAATAAAGTTAAACATCATAAATATTTAAAAATTTTTGGTCGTTTACTCCACGATGCTAATCTATGGCATTTAAATCGTCGCTCAGCTCGTGGGGCATTTTCAGTCGGTTTATTCTTCGCTTTCATCCCTGTTCCTTTTCAGATGGTGCTTGCTGCTGCGTTGGCTATTCCATTACGAGTAAATCTACCTATTTCTGTCGCCGTAGTATGGATCACTAACCCGCTAACCATGCCACCTATTTTTTATTGTTCGTATTTAATTGGTACGTTAGTGTTAGGGCAGCCGGAGCAACATTTTGCATTTGAACCAAGTTGGCAGTGGTTTATGGAAAGCTTAACCACCATTGGTCCTGCTTTTTTAGTTGGCTCGCTTATTTCTGCCTGTGTTGCCTCAATAATAGGCTATTTCGGTGTTGATTTACTATGGCGACGCTCAGTGCGAAAAGCATGGTTAAATCGTCATAAAAAATAACTGTTTCAATTTAAAGTATAGACAAAAAAAACCCTGCTTAGCAAAGCAGGGTTTTTTATTTTAATACTAAGTGACCGTTAATGCTGGATCACCTAGCAATAATTTCAATACTTATCGCAATATACGACGCAGACCAACTAACGGTAGTAACAATAACGTATACCAAGGGGAACTAGACGATTGACGTTCATAAGTTTCCGTTTCAGGAGCTGAACAACTATCAATAGTCCCGTTAATAGGAGATAACTTCACTGGCACTGCAATACTTTCGTATTCTATTTCACCATTGATATCTCGTACAACACCGCCTAATGAATCAGTTTTTTCGACCGTTTTAGTAGCAACACCAAAAATTTCGTTTTTATTGTTAATCACTTTAGCTTCTGCAACAACATAACCGTAACGTGTTTCACCATCTGCTTCGTAGCAAGGCAGTAAATCATTTATGTTTGTAATCGCATCTTCACCAATCTTGTACAGGAAACCTTCGCGGCGACGCGCACCAACATTAAATAGGTCAGTTTCACCTTCACCAACAATATAACCATTGTCATTAATATCATTGGCAACTGAGCTGGAGCTATTAAAGAAATCCGTTGGGAATACAGTACTATTACTGGCAACATCATGATAAAAGAATTTTTGACGATCTGAGCCATCAATTCTCTTTATTCCATAACCAACAATCGTATTATTATTATTAATTGCTACTGCCTTACCACCTGTCCAATCATCTTCTTGATTGAGCATTTCAACAACGTTTCCGTCTTTGTAATAAACAGGCAACGATCTAATTGTTGACGATCTGTTATTATCACGAATGTCAGAGTAACCGGCAACAATACCATTACTATTAACAGCAAGTGCATTACTTATAAATGCAAACCCATCATCATCTTCTGGTGTAAGACCCAAACCAAGCGGTTCAGTTTTAGTAATGTTTAAATTTGTATCAAGTGTCCACTTAACTGCACGGGTATCGAACAATCGTGATGATGTGCTTCTATACAAATTCTCAATACAAACACTGACAGGTTCATCTTCACCATCACAATTATCATCAATATTTTCTTGTCTATCAACTGGGATCCCTGTTGATACTTGCCCAACGACAATATAACCGGTGTTTGTTTTAACGATATCGTTGGCTGAACTTAAGCCACCAAATTCCGCATACTCAGGCACTAACGGCACATTTAAACCCGATGGCGATACAACAATGCCCCGAGAAATAAAATCACGCACGAATCGTGTTTCTTCTTCACTTTCACCCTCAGGAAGAAAGCTAGTTTTCTCATAAGGTGCACTGCCCCAACCCGCAGTAACACCGTCTTCTGCTACTGCATTATAATTATTGCTAACGGAGCGTGTAAGGCCATCATAATCAACTGATGCAACATCAAAAAGAACTTGTTCTTGCGCTTCACCATTTAAAACATTGTAACCGATGATATTAGCCAATTTTTGATATTCTGAGTTGTTAGCTTGTGCTGATAAAAATGAAAGCATAAAACTGTGTGCATCTGGGTTAGTCGCCGCTGCATTATTATTTTCAATATCATCTAGAGTAAAGGTAATTTGCTTATCAATTAACTCGAAATTATTTTCTTGCTGATCGTATGCCCTTTCGATTAGGCTATCAGTAAAATCTATATAGCTAACATCAATAGGTAAATTGTAAATACCGTTAGCAACGCCGATTATATTGCCACTTTCGCTGACATCTTTAACGTAGTTATGCTTTGCTTCGTCTAAAGAACTCAGCTCTGTTAACTGATACGTGGCACTGAGTGCCGATGTACTCATCGTAGCTAAAATACTAGCCGCGAGTAATTTATATTTCATTTTAGTCCTTACTACTGATTCTTTAAATCTTCAAGTTCTTCCCAGCGCTCCAGAGCGGCTTCAAGGTCAGACTCAAGTTGTGCTAAATGGTTCAATTCTTTGGTTGTCGCACTGGCATCTTGTTTAAAGAAATCAGCGTCATTAACCACAACTTGCTGTGCTTCTAATGCTTGTTCAAGTTGTTCCAGCTTACTGGGTAATTGTTCTAATTCAAGTTTTAATTTGTAAGAGAGTTTATTACTTTTGTTATCTGCTTTAGCCACAGGAGCTGGTGCAACGACTGCTTCTTTTTTAGCAGGTGTAGTTAGCTGTTTTTTTTGTTCCTGTGCTAAATAATTAGCATAGGCTTCATAATCACTGTAACCACCGACAATATCTGTAATTACCCCATTACCTTCAAATGCCCAAACACTGGTACAGGTATTATCAATAAACTCACGGTCATGGCTTACAATTAACACAGTTCCCTGATACTGATTAATAATATCCTCTAACAGCTCAAGGGTTTCTATATCTAAATCATTGGTTGGCTCATCAAGCACAAGAATATTTGATGGTTTTAAAAATAGTTTAGCTAATAATAAGCGATTTTTTTCACCGCCAGAGAGTGCTTTAACTGGTGTACGAGCACGCGCAGGTGGGAATAAAAAGTCTTGTAAATAACCGAGTACATGACGTGAGCGTCCGCCCATCATTACTTCTTGCTTACCTTCGGCAACGTTATCTTGTACGGTGGCTTCTTCATCAAGCTTTTGGCGGTATTGATCAAAGTAAGCAAACTCTAAGTTCACCCCTTGCTTAACAATCCCTGCATCAGCTTCAATATCACCAAATAGCAGTTTTAATAAAGTCGTCTTACCAATACCGTTAGGGCCAACTAAGCCAATACGATCGCCACGCATTACTAATGTAGAGAAGTCATTGGCGATAACTTTATCTTTATTAAATGCATGATTTAGATGTTTAGCTTCAAATACTAATTTACCTGAACGGTCTGCAGTTTCAATATTGAAGTCAGTTTTACCCACTTGATCAACACGCTGTTTGCGTTCATTACGTAGCTGTTTGAGCTCGCGGACACGCCCTTCATTACGCGTTCGACGTGCTTTTACACCTTGGCGGATCCACGTTTCTTCTTCTGCTAAGCGTTTGTCAAATAATGCGTTTTGCGTTTCTTCTACTTTTAAATCATGGGCTTTTTGCTCTAAATAAGTAGCATAATCGCCAGGGTATGAAATTAACTTACCACGATCTAAATCAAGAATACGCGTAGCAACTGCACGAATAAAAGCACGGTCATGAGAAATAAAGACAATACCGCCTTTAAACTCTTTTAAGAATTGTTCAAGCCACATCACACTTTCCATATCTAAATGGTTAGTAGGCTCATCAAGTAATAATAAATCCGGCTCACTGACAAGTGCCCGTGCAAGAGCAACTTTGCGTAACCAGCCACCAGAAAGTGATTCAAGTTTGGCTTCTGGTGCTAATTCTAACTGTGTTAATACAAGTTGAATTCTACTATCAAAACGCCAACCATCTGCGGCTTCGAGTTGATTTGATAAACGTTCAAGTTTATTAAGTAGTTTATCTGTGCAGTCAGTTTGTAACTCAGTGCTGACGTGATGAAAGTCAATTAATAAATTTGCAATCTCAGGCATACCTTGAGCAACATAATCAAACACCGAGCCACTAGCCCCTTTTGGTGGATCTTGCTCTAGACGCGATATTTTAATACTACCTAACTGATTTATTTCACCATCATCTAAAATAACTTGGCCATCAAGGACTTTTAGTAACGTTGATTTACCCGCACCATTACGACCAACCACACACACACGCTCACCAGTTTCGATGACGGCATCAGCGTTGTCTAACAGTGGATGCGTACCATACGCGAGTTGAGCTTTAGAAATTCTAATTAAATCCATACTATCTGTTTACTCTTATTCTGTTTGCGTAAAAAACTGACGCACATCTTGCGCAGTGAAAGGCCAAAATAATTGCGGGCCTTGATCGCTTTTTAAAACGGGTATACTGGTCTGATATTCTGTAATTAATTCTTCATCACTCATAATATCAACAAGCTGTAACAGATCATCACCTAACAACGGCGTGATCAAGCTCTGCGCTTGCTCACATAAATGACAGCCATCGGTATGATACAAAATCCACTTAGCCATGGGTTATCAACCAGCTATTATGTATTTTTTTATTGCGTTTGAAGTCAGGAGAAATCGTCTGCTCTGAAATATTAACAGCTTTTAAGCCTAAGCCAATCAAGCCAACTTCATCCATGGTGAAGCCACGCATATTATTCGAGAAAATCAACGTGCCAGATGGACTGAGGATTTTTTTGACCCATGTCAGTAATTTAATATGATCATTTTGTACATCAAAAGCATCTTTCATGCGTTTTGAATTTGAAAACGTTGGCGGATCTAAAAAGATCAAATCGTATTGGCTTGTGGCATGCTCAAGCCACTTCAAACAATCAGCCTGTTCAAAACGATAACGGGTATTACTGATATTGTTCAGGTCAAAGTTATCTTGGCCCCATTTTAAATAAGTTTTCGATAGATCAACCGTGGTTATCGCTTTAGCGCCACCCAGAGCTGCATGTACAGAGGCTGTCCCTGTGTAGGCAAATAAATTCAAGAAGCGTTTATCTTTGGCATTTTCTTGGATATAACGACGAGCAAGACGGTGGTCTAAAAACAAGCCAGTATCTAAGTAATCAAATAAATTGACTTTAAACTTCGCGCCAAACTCCTCAACTACTTGAGTACGATTTTGCTTAGCCATTGGTGTGTATTGCTCTTCACCTTTTTGCTTTTTACGTACTTTTACAGCAATATTTCCAGGTGCGATATTGAGCTGCTGTGAGGTTAACGAAATCACGTCTTGTAAACGTTTGTGCGCTGTTACATCGTCAATTTCTTTCGGCGCAGCGTACTCAAATATTACCGCTGAATCACCATAAATATCAACAGCTACATTGTATTCAGGGATGTCAGCATCGTAGACACGATAGGCCTGCACATCATTTTGTTTGAGCCAATTTTTCAAGCCTTGCTTATTCTTTTTAACCCGATTAGCAAACGACATTGAACCTTCAAAGTTCAATGCAGGCTTATCTTCAGTTGTTTGGCTGACTTGTTTGTCATCAAGTTGATATAAATTAAGTACCACATCAAGTGGACCATTTTTAAATTTATAACGCTTGAGTTTCACCAGCTTTAATAATTTAAATAAACTCTCATCCATGCCTAGTAGAGCAAGTTTCCAGTTATTAAAATGTTTTTTAAAGCCTGTACCTAAAGCACTGTGTAAACTTACCAACTCAGCCATCGAACCAATACGTTCACCATACGGTAAATTTGAAATAACCACACCTGGTAATTTCGCCACTGAAGTAAGCTTAGTTGCATCGCTTTGTTTAAACTTGATCACATCGCCTAGATCAGCTCTACGAGCATTATCTACTGCTTTGCTTAGTACATTAGCGTCATTGTCATGGCCAATAAGCCATAGTTTAGGATCTGTAATTTGTGCTGTAAGCTGCTCTTTTAACTCTTTGTATTTAGCAATACGGAAACTTGGTAAGCGCTCAAATGCAAATCCCTCACGGAATAAACCCGGCGCTTCATTACGCGCCATGCCAGCAGCTTCAATCAAAATAGTGCCAGCACCACAGCAGGGATCAAATAGCGGCTGTTGAACATTATCAAGCCAACCACTGCGTTTGATCAGTGCTGCCGCTAAATGCTCTTTAATAGGTGCCTTACCTTGACCTTCTCGGTAACCACGTTCAGATAAACGCGGCCCTGAATAATCGATATACATGGCCACACCTTGACGCGATAAACGCGCAACAACGCGTACATTGGCATCTTGTTTATCAACATTTGGCCGCTGTTCAAATAAATCATTAAAATAATCAACAATCGCATCTTTGATCACTAAACCTGAGAACTGGGTATTTTTAAGTGAGTCGTTGGTACCATTAAAGTCGACTGCAAAAGTTTGCGTTGGACCAAACCATTCCTGCCAAGGCTGTGAGCGAGCAAAATTGTAAAGGCTTTCTTTATTATTAACGCCCTCCTTCTCTTCGATCAACATCAGCACTCGTGTCGCGAAGCGGCTCATTAAACAGACCTTTTGTGCTAATGTAGTGTCGGCGTCAAAACGCACAGAACCGACTGTTTGTTTGGTCACCGTAGCGCCAATGTCAGTAAGTTCATCAACCAATAAATTTTCGATTCCGATAGAAGTAAGTGCGATAAAATGCAAAGTAATAACCCTTAATAGCTAATTGCGCGGGATTATAACATAGGTTGGGCGACAAACACGCGATAAACAAAGGAACTACAAAAAATATGCTTAGGCTGTTTTACTGTTTTGTGCGTGGTTATAAATTGGATGGACACGATTGTTAAGTATACGAATAGCTTCAAATTGATTAAGGCTTAAGTTTTCATCAAGCTTAAAATGCTCAGATAGACAAATGCATAAAGAGGCTTCTTTACAGTGGTCAACAATCAAAAACTCACCACTTTGTTCGCTAGTTTGCAATTTTATAACGGCTTCTATACTGGGCTCATTGCCTTTGTAGGGTTCGAAAAACCAACTTTTTGCCAGCATTGGCTTTAAATAAAATTTAGCTGCTGTCGCATTGAGCGCAATTTGACATAGCTGCGCGCCATTCCAAAGATTAAATCCAGCAAGATATTGGTAAACCTGCTGATAAAAGGCGGCATCTTCTAAACTAAAGTTAGGTTGGGTTAAAATAGCATCGGTGAGTTGACGTAGTTTATAAGGCGTGCACAGCTGCATATCTTGATCTAAATCGATCAATAAACGATTTCTTACTGGACAAGCAATCCATTTCCACTGCTTTGATGCTTGTAACATGCGTTCCCTACGCCCCTACTAATTAATCTTATGAATATTGTAGTATAGCGGCTTTTGACCAATTAATATATATTTCTTTAGAACATTTATTGAACGATCAAAAGCTTAAATAACGGATCCTTATAAGCCTTGCAGGATCGTTTTTACCAATTGCGGTCCTTTATATATAAATCCAGTGTATACCTGTACAAGATCCGCTCCTGCTGATAATTTTTCTTTCGCACTGGCTGCATCATCAATTCCGCCCACTCCAATGATCGGCAACTTACCTGCGGTTAAACGTTTTAATTCTTGCACTACATGAGTGGAGCGCTCACGTACTGGCCGACCCGACAGGCCTCCGGCTTCATCAGCATATTGTTGTCCATGCACCGCAGCGCGCTCTAAGGTAGTGTTCGTCGCTATTACACCATCGATGTTGTTATTTAATAATGATTCACTAACTTGAGCTATTTGCACAGCATCAAGATCTGGGGCAATTTTTACTAGCATCGGCACTTGTTTATTATGTTTGGCGAGCAAATCAAGCTGCTCATTTTTAAGGCTTTGCAATAGATCATCCAGTGCAGCACCATATTGCAGATCGCGAAGTCCAGGCGTATTTGGTGATGAGATATTGACAGTAATATATGAGGCATGTTCAAACACTTTGCGCATACAGTGGATGTAATCGTCTTTACCTTGTTCATTTGGGGTATCTTTATTCTTACCAATATTGATACCTAGAATGCCGTCGTATTTAGCAGCCTTAACGTTATTAATTAGGTTATCAACACCTTTATTATTAAAGCCCATACGATTGATAATTGCATTTGACTCCGGCAGACGGAAAATACGCGGCTTGTCATTACCGACTTGTGGACGAGGTGTCACAGTACCTACCTCAATAAAGCCAAAACCCATCTTTGCAAACGCATCAATGCATTCTGCATTTTTATCAAGGCCAGCTGCTAATCCTACTGGGTTTTTAAACTGTAAACCTAAAAATTCGACTGGACGATCTGCCACTGATTGCGACCATGCAGCACTGAACGGGGTATTGTTAAAACGGCGCAAGTTATGAAGTGCAAATTCATGGGCCCATTCCGCATCACGGGTGAACATAAAACGGCGAGCAAGATCGTAAAACATGAAATAATCCTCTTAATAAAAAAATACCCCAGACTAGGCTGGGGTATTGTATAACAATTTTAACGATTAACTCATTATTTTCATGTGGGAAAATAATCAGTCAGTATCAATTGCTTATTTTGCAGATGTATCACAGTTATGACTAAGTAGCATAAGTTCACGTAATGCAACTGAGAACTTAGCAAAATCATGACTTTGTGAAGTCTTAAATTCAGCTAACATTTGCTTCCAGCGTTGTAGTAACAAATCTTGGCTGTCCATCCACTGATCAATTTGACCGTCAACATCTTTGTTATCACCAGCAAAGTTATTTAAAACAACTTCAGATAGTGTACGTTGTTGCCAATCAAGTTCTTCACGGTATGAAGCGCGGGCCAATGCTTGCCAATGATTCGCCACTGGCTGATGAGTAATTTGGTCAAGGAACCAATGCAGTCCCATCCGTGCACCTAGTTTGAAGTAGGTATTAGATACCATATCAATACTACGCCCTGAATTTGCAGCAACTTCTGCTAAGTCCATTACTGAGAACAAGCTAGAGAGCGATACAATACGTGTTGCAAGCTCAGCTGGCACTGCACTTTCAATAAGCTTGTCTGCGGCCGCAGATAAACGTTCACTTTCTTTTTCAACCATGTAGGTAGTTAAGTTTGCACTTAAATCAGCGAAGGTCGGTGCAAAGAAGGCAATTGTTTGCTCAATATTTTGCGCTTTATTGCGATGACGTAAGAACCAACGCGTTGCACGGCGTACTGTACGACGTAATTGATACAACATTTCAGTTTGCACTGCGGCTGGGATCTTGTTATCAAGATCAACAATTGCAGACCACGTATCACGCATTTGGAATACTTCACTGGCAACAGAGTAACATAACGCAATTTCAGCTTCGTTTGCGCCAGTTTCTTCATGCATACGTACCATGAAGTTCAGACCCATATCGTTAACGATATTATTAGCTAATTTAGTAGCAATAATCTCTTTACGCAGTGGGTGATTATCCATCGCAGTATTGAACTTTTCACGTAGTGGTAAAGGGAAAGACTTCACTAATAGCTGACGATAATATGGATTTTCTGTGATGTCGTCAGTCACGAGTGACTCTTTAAGTACCATTTTAGCGTAAGACACAAGCACCGATAACTCTGGGCGAGTTAAATCTTTACCCGCTGCAGCGCGTTCTGCCAACTCTTCATCGCTTGGAATAAATTCAATTGCACGATTTAACTTGCCATCTTTTTCAAGGGCATGAATAAAGCGTACTTTTTCTTTAAGCGTTGATGAGCCTTTTGATTGCGTAATTGACAGTGTATGCGTTTGACGATAACAGTCTTTCAGTACCAGTTGTGCAACTTCATCGGTCATTGAATACAGTAGTTCATCACGTTGTTTACGCGTTAAATCACCGGCAGTAACTAAACCATTAAGTAAAATTTTGATATTTACTTCGTTATCAGAACACGCAACTCCACCTACGTTATCAATGAAGTCAGTATTAACGCGACCGCCTTTAGCAGCAAATTCAATACGTCCTAATTGGGTTGCACCTAAGTTGCCACCCTCACCGAGTACTTTTGCACCAAGCTCACTACCATTGATACGTAGGGCGTCATTTGCACGGTCGCCTACATCTGCATCGCTTTCTTTACTGCTCTTAATGTAAGTACCAATGCCGCCATTCCATAATAGATCGAATTCCATCATTAAGAATGCTTTGATCAGCTCGTTTGGTGTCATGCTGGCTTTTTTAGTGCCCAACATTTTTTTCATTTCTGGCGTTAAAGTGATTGATTTAGCCGCACGTGAGAACACCCCGCCGCCCGCTGAAATCAAGTCTTTGTTGTAGTCTTCCCACGATGAACGAGGTAAGTTAAATAGGCGCTCGCGCTCTGGGTAAGACGTCGCTGAATCTGGGTTTGGATCAACAAAGATATGCATGTGGTTAAATGCCACTTGTAAACGGATATGCTTGGATAACAACATACCATTACCAAATACATCCCCAGCCATATCACCAATTGCAACTACCGTAAAATCAGTTGTTTGTGTATCAATGTCCATTTCGCGGAAATGACGTTTAACCGATTCCCATGCACCTTTGGCTGTAATACCCATTTTCTTATGGTCATAACCTACTGAACCACCTGATGCGAATGCATCACCTAGCCAGAAGTTATATTCATTGGCAATGCCATTGGCAATATCAGAGAAAGTGGCTGTACCTTTATCAGCTGCTACAACCAAATATGCATCATCTTCATCATGACGAGTTACATCAACCGGCGGCACAATTTCACCTTGGATAATGTTATCTGTGATATCTAATAAACCACGAATGAAGATTTTGTAACACTCTTGGCCTTCTTTGAAGAATGCGTCACGATCCGTTGGCAGTTGTTTACAAACAAAGCCGCCTTTTGAGCCTACAGGTACAATAACTGTATTCTTTACTTGTTGTGCTTTAACTAGACCAAGTACTTCAGTTCGGAAATCTTCACGACGATCTGACCAACGCAGGCCACCACGCGCAACTTTACCACCACGTAAATGCACACCTTCTACACGTGGAGAATAAACAAATATTTCAAATGCCGGTAATGGCAATGGCATATCTGGAATTAAGCTTGGATTTACTTTGAACGACACATAAGACTTAAACTGACCTATGCCATCTTTTTGGAAGTAGTTAGTACGCAGCGTAGCAATGATCATATCGACGTATAAACGAATAATACGGTCATCATCTAAGTTGGCAACGTTTTCAAGTTCTACATAAATTTGTGCAATTAGCTTATCAAGCGTTTTAACACTAGCAGGGCTTTTAACAGAGAACTTTTTAGCAAATAAATTAACAATTTGCGAACCAATGTGCGGGTAATTAGCTAATGTGCTCTCGATGTAGGTTTGCGAGAAAGTAACCCCAACTTGGCGCATGTATTTTGCATAAGCGCGTAATATTGACGCTTCGCGACCAGTTAAGCCACCCATTAACACTAAACGGTTAAAGCCGTCATTTTCTAAACGGTTACTCCACACACTAGTAAGTGCGGCACGAAAACGTGCTGATACTTTATCGAAATCTGCAATGCCTTTGCTATCAAGTAGCATTGAGAAATCCATGATCCAGTTGATACGGCCATCGCTGGTTTTAACTGAATAAGGCGTTTCACCAATGACGCGCAAGCCAAAGTTTTCAAGCATTGGCATAACGTCTGATAAATGGATTGGCTCATCTTTGTGGAATAAGCTCAAACGTACAATGTTGCTGTTCGCTTCTTCTTGCGGACGGTAAAACAACATTTCAAGCTTGTTATCGTCATTCAATAGTTCAAGCTTTTCAATATCAACAACAGCGGCACTTGGCAGTACTTCATCTTTGTATGAACGAGCAAACGCATTACAATATTTGCGGTTTAATTCGTTACCACGTGCTTCACCAGCAGACTCTAACAGTGCTGATTGTAATTTATCTTCCCAAGTACGAGCGGCTTCTACTAAATTATTTTCGATGTCTTTCACGTTATATTCTATATTGTTGTCAGTCACACGCACGGTATAATGAGTACGCGCCAGTGTAGACTCAGAGAAGAAGGTAGTAAATTCGACTTTATCGTCTGAATTAAATGCATTGCCTAAAATATCTTGTGTTTCACGACGCAGTGCTGTGTTATAACGCTCACGCGGAACATAGACCATGCAAGAGAAAAAACGACCATAGGCATCTTTACGCACAAATAAGCGACACATATCGCGCTCTTGTACTTGTAAAACACCCATTGCAACTTCAAGTAACTCGCTTTCACGGGCCTGAACAAGTTCATCACGCGGATAGGTTTCAAGAATATTTAATACCGCTTTATAAGCATGAGTGCCTTTGGCAAAATCACACATTTCCATGATGCGATTTATTTTACTTTTTAAAACTGGCACATCAGCGGCGCTGTTGTTATAAAAACTTGATGAAAACAACCCGATGAAACGGTCTTCGCCAATCACATTCCCCTCATCATCAAAACGTTTAATCCCTACATAATCTATGTATGCTGGGCGATGTACGCGTGATAACGAATTGGTTTTTGTAAGGATCAACAGGTTATTGCTACGGGCTTCTTGACGGGCAACTTCTGGTAATTCAGATAACAGGCGAGAATGCTCTTCGGTTGAATTCTTCATCAAACCTAAGCTGCCCTCGATTTTACCTTTGAGCTGGTAATCGCCTTGTACTGGCGACAAATCGTATTGGCGATAGCCCATTAATGTAAAATTATCTTTTACTAACCAATCTAAGAATTCAACAGTCTCTGCAACTTCACTTGCATTGTTGTTATGGTTACGTTTTGGTAATTCTTTACTGACCGCAATTAACTTTTTGCGGATCGGTTGCCAATCTTCTACCGCAGTAGACACATCGTTCAACACTGACTCAAGCTCTTTTTTGAACGAGTCAATCACTGAAGAATCTGTTTGGCGATCAATTTCGATAAAAAACACTGTTTTTGTAGAGCTAGACTCTTGTTCGGCTTTTAAATTTGATAAAGCCGAAATTTTAGCGTTTTTATCGCGTTGAATCTTAAGTGGGCTGTGTAATAGCAAGTGAGATGCGATATTTTCGCGGGTCATCGCCATACGAACAGAATCAACTAAAAATGGCATATCTTTAGCGATAATTTCGACGATTGTGTGTGATGACTGCCAGCCATCTTTTGCTACTTCAGGATTGAAAACGCGGATCACCGCATCATCAGAGGTATTTTTTTCTAGCGAGTTCCATAGGCTAAGTGCAGCGCCATATAAGTCACTATCATTGCGATGTGCCAAATCTTCTTTAGACATATTGCTGTACAAGGATTTGGCGAATTTCTCAACGAGTAACACATTATCAGCGTGAACTTTTTTCTGGATCAGCTTACAGACATTATCTAAGATAACCGAGGCTTGCCCTTCATTTCGTGTCATTACATGTTCCTTAAATCTATACCACCTACTTAGATGGAAAATTTGTACAGCAATTTATTGTGTGGAGTCAGGCAAATTCTAACCCTTTTAAAATTAATAAACAGCCCTTTCGGTGAAAACATTTTAAGCATTTCAGCTATTTGGTCATCTATTCACAAATTATAGATATAAATGGCCTTTACAGGCCATTTAGGAGCAAAATTATTCACATTATTTTTTCTGGTCAGTCCAGATTAAACTACCAATTGCTGGTAAAAGTAATACTGCGCCAAGCATATTGACTAAAAACATGAAGGTTAACAATATTCCCATGTCCACTTGGAACTTAAGATCAGAGAAAATCCAGGTGCTCACACCAATAGCTAACGTGATACCGGTAAATAACACCGCACTACCACGCTCAACGAGTGCATTACGATACGCCACTGGTAAGGCAACACCTTGCTTTAATTGCCCCATCATCGATGACAAAATATAAATCCCATAATCCACCCCAATACCTACACCTAGTGCAATCACTGGCAACGTTGAAACAGTCAGACCGATTTCAAGTTGTACCATTAAAGCTTGCGCAAGAGTCGATACAATATACAAGGGTAACACTACCGCTATGGTCGCTTTTACACTCTTAAAGCTAATCAAGCATAAAATAATAACTGCACCATAAACGTATAACATCATAGGTAATTGTGCAGCAGCAACTGATTCATTCGTCGCAGCCATGACGCCAACAGGCCCTGAGGCCAGCTTAAACTGCAGCATATCGGTTTGTTCTTCAATGGCAAATTGCTTAACACTGGCAATGATATGTTCAATGGTCTGTGCTTTATGATCATCTAAAAAGATAATCACAGGCATAACTGAACAATCACCATTAAGTAAACCGGTACTGGTTTCGACTCGTGAGGTAGATTGCACCAAACTTGCCGTATTACGAGGCAAACTTTGCCATTTTAAATTACCTTCGTTATACCCAGCATTAACCGACTGCGCTACTGAGCTTAGAGATACTGCTGATTGAACACCTACTAAGTTTTCAACTTTATATTGAAAACGACTAATGCGATCCATTACGTCGTGCTCTGTACATGCTGCAGGGTAAGCTTCGACAATCACTTTTAGAATATCGGATGAAATCGTATATTTGTCCGATATTAAAAAGGTATCTTGGTTATAACGGGCATCTTGATGCAATGACGGTGCACCTGCATGTAAATCGCCGATATGCATTTTCCCTGCTTGCCAATAACCTACAGCAAACAATACTAAGGTGCAGCCAATAATGATTTTCGCGCATTTTGGATCAGTGGCTTTGACTAACAGATCACGAATTGAATCAAGTAAGTTTGGTTTTTCGCTGTTGCCTGATTGAATATGAACTGTGTTTTCAAAGCGCATATACGATGCCCATACTGGCAATAAAATCAAATTAGTAAAAATAATAACAGCCACACCTAAACTTGCTGTGATAGCCAGTTCACGAATTATACCTATATCTATGGTTAGTAACGTCAAAAAGCCGACCGTGTCTGACAGCAATGCAATACCTCCGGGTATTAACAGCGATCTAAAACTAGCCTGACAGCAAAGACGCGTATTACTGCTTCCTTCGGCGACTTTTTTACCTATTGCATTGATCATCTGTACGCCATGACTTACGCCGATTGCGAACACTAAGAATGGTACTAGAATCGACATTGGATCTAGACCAAAGCCTAAGCTCGACAATATCCCTAACTGCCAAACCACGGCAATAATTGAACAGGCTATAGGTAAAATAGTGAGCTTGATGCTGCCGCAAAATAACCACACCATGATGAAAGTAAACGCGATAGCAATAGCAAAAAATAACACAACCCCTTTCGCACCTTCGGCAATATCACCGGCCATTTTGGCAAAACCAATAATGTGGATACTTACTTTATCAGTGCTCAATGGCTCTCGAATTTCGCTTTCTAGCTTTTGTGCAAACGCTAACGTATCTAATTTTTCTTGCGTTTGCGGATCAGTTTCCATCAACTGCGCGGTCACCATCGCACACGAATAGTCAGAGGCAATCATCCTACCTACGACTTTCGCTTTTTCGATATTCTCTTTAACAACCGCTAAACCTCGTTGATCAGCAGTAAAATTGGCGGGAATAATTGGCCCACCCGCAAAGCCGTCTTCAACAACTTCGACAAAACGTGCACTGGGTGAAAAAATTGAATTCACTAACGGACGATTCACCCCAGGAATAAAATATAACTGATCATGAACGGCTTTTAATTGGGTGAAAAACTCAGGATTAAAAATATCACCGCTATCATCACACACTGAGATCAAAATACTATTTGCGCCACCAAATTGCTTTTCATGCTTTAAATACACTTTCATATAATCATGATTAAGCGGAATATTTTTATTAAATGAAGCATCAAGTTGGATTTGTGTGGCTTTAAAACCTAAAAAACATGTTATTAAAATAAAACTTATCACCATCATTAATCGATGACGAAAAACTGCTTTCTCTAAAAAATTGACGATTGTGTGCATTATGGAGCCATCCCCTTCACTTTAATGCCATTTTCTGATGCCATAACCAATTGATTTTCAAAAATAACGGCATCAAGAATTGCTTTACCATCCGCTAACTGCTCAATAGTAAGTTGATTATTTTTATAGTGGAAAATCACACCGCTGTTGGCAAGTAACAACCATTGATTATCACCGCTAGCGATAATACTATTGATTGTGGCGGTTTTATTATTACTTATTGGTTGCCATTGCTCACCTATCTGACGGCTAAAAATATTGCCTCTTAAACCTGCAACTATTTCTTGCCCTTGTTCATCGCTGGCATAAGCAAAAAAAGAACCTCGGTAGATTTCTTCATCGCGTTGCCATGTTTTTCCGTTGTCTGTACTGTGCGCTAACAAACCCATTTCGCCCACTAACATTAGTTTATCTTTTGTTGTGACAATACGATTAAAGTGCGGCAATATTGATGCAGTTTCGGCTTCATAGCCTTGTGGATCGGATTCTTTTAAATCATTTAAGTAATCTCTATCATCTGCAAATAATAAAGAATCCAGAAAACGCTTTTGCCAATGTTTGCCACCATCACTGGTTTCATAAAACATACCATAGGCACCCACAGCAAAGCCGTGAAGTTCACTGGTAAATAAAATATCTAAGCAAGGTTTATCTAATTGCGTATTCACTTGTTGCAACTGCCAGTTTGCACCACCATCATTGGTATGAACAATAGTCGCATCATGCCCGCAAGCCCAACCGAGTTCACTGCCACTGAAGGCAACCGCCGTTAATAACACTTGCGTTGGAACGCTCGCTTGTTGCCAATTTTTTGCATTACTGCTGGTAATAATAGTGCCATGTTTTCCGACAGCGACCAGTTGCTTTCCTGTGTATTCAATATCAGTCAACAGGGTTTTATCTGCTTTAGTTGCGACAATTGCAGCAAGTGGTTCAGCTGCAATAGAAAGAGTTGAAAGGCTCGCCACAGCGGCAAGACCTGCATAAAGCATGTACTTCATAAATTAAAATCGCCTTGAAAAGAATGTGTTTGTCGGTATATAACGTGCAGTCGGGGGACTCGGTTAGTGTCATGACCCAGTGCGTGTCAGAGTGACAAACGCGATTTGAAATAATAAAAAAGCACCTAGATATTTCCAGGTGCTTAGAGTGTATTAACGACCTTCGCGGCGCAGTGCACTTGAGGTAAATTCATTATCATTAAACGATTGTGAGAAATCATACATTTTCTCTTGGTTATCTAAACCAATCGCTAGATAACGGCGCGAATTCAAATCGTAGTAAACGTCTAACGTACTCCAGTTAGTGAGCGCATCGTAATAGTTAATTGTATGAGCCATCGCTACACGGTACATTTGGTCACGGTTATCATAGATATCCGTCACTTGAACTTGCCAGCTATCTTCATCAATATAAAATACCCGCTTCTTATAAATATGACGAGTGTCGCCTTTCAGATCTGCTTCTACAACCCAAACACGGTGTTTTTCATAACGTACATGTTCCGGGTTGATGTGACCGGCCATCAGAATGTCGTCATACTGTAGCTTATCACTGTGTAACTTATAACTATTGTATGGTACATAAAGCTCTTGCTTACCTTTGAGCGTCCACGTGTAGCGGTTTGGCGAACCGTTAAACATATCGAAATCATCAGTTGTACGCAAGCTATCAGCTGCTGTTCCTGGTGCATCATAAGCAACATTAGGGGCGCGGCGTACCCGACGCTGGCCAGAATTGTAAGTCCACGCTTGTCGCGGAGTTAAAATTTGGTCCATGGTTTCATGAACTAATAGCGCCGTGCCAGCTAAACGCGCAGGCTCGGTGACTTTTTGTTTAAATTTAAACAAAATATTAGATTCTTGTAACTCTGCTGGTGTTGCTTTTGGATCTGAGTACTTAACTAACAGTTGCTCATCAAAGCCAACTAAATTATATGAACCTGAGGCTATAGGAGCTGCTTGACCGCCAAAACGCTCAATTGACAGACCACGGTAGCGTAATAAATGGTTCCAAATTGCCTCTAAGCCAGTTTTTGGAATAGGAAAAGGAATACCAATTGCTGTATTTTTTATCCCATTACCTTCTTCTATCAACTCTGCAGTTGGTGCGTATTTTTTTGTCGCATCATAGACAAACTGTGGGTTTGAAGCACTGCGATGAGTAGTATAGATATTCATTTTAAACGTATCTGGATACGCTTCAAAAAGAGCTACTTGACCAGGACTTAAATTTGCTTTGTATTTATCAACATTCGATTTATCTATGGTGAAAAGTACTTTGTCGTCAGCGTACGGATCTGGATGATGCATTCCCGGCGTATAACCTGCCGGTGCTTTAGTAATACCACCTGTCCACGCAGGAATCGAACCATCAGCATTACCTGCTTTTTCTGCACCTAAAGGAGTTAGATCTGCACCTAAACGTGCTACTTCTTCACTGGTCATTTTGGCAACGACCGCTTTTGTAGAAAACAAACTACATAGCGTTAGTGCAATGAGGGTAGGTTTTTTTATCATCATGATACCCCTAAATTGAATATTTAATATTGAAAGAAACAAAATCACGGTCTGAGAAAGTATTTATATCACCGCCACCCCAGAAAGAGTTGTAGCTAAAGTCAAATGACCATGCATTTTGATAATTAAAGTTCGCTGTAACACCAAGTGACTTACGATCTTCTATAAATAAGAACATCGGATCGGGTGTGTTACCATTTACATCGTGCGAAAATACAATACGAGGTGAAAAGTTAACTCCTTTGAAGAAGTTATAGTAATCGCCTTTGGCAATTAAGCGATATCCCCACGATGATGCTGATGCAAACTCTTTTTGCTCTGGCCCATTTGATAAAGCCATATGAAGTGTTGAGTAATCATCGGTACCTGGTCCAGTCATAATACCGCTTCGACCAGTGCCTGATACATTTAAACGCATTTCATCATATTCAGGCATATTATTAATGTGCACACCACCAATTTCACCCACAACAGCCCAACTATCAGCCCAAAGTGATGGGCCAAATAAATGTGTTGCTGTAAACTGCAATTGGCTAGTATTACGCTCAATATAACCTTTTGCTAATTCGCCAGGTCCTACAACGCTAATCGCGTCACCTGGACTCATTTGTGAAATACCTGCAAACTCAGGACGAAGCCCCGCTACCGCTAACTGCTCAGGCATAGCAGCATAAAGCAATTCTACGTCATCGATTTGTAATGGTTCGTCTTCACGGAAAGTGAACTCACCAGCAAACGCTGTTTCACCAATTGATGTATTAAAGCTTAACCCATACAGTTTAATATCTTCTGGATACTCATTGGTTGCTTTAGCAAATGCTTTTAAATCAGAGACATTGTCAGAAGTGATTTTAGTCGTTGCTAACATGGCTAAATCTTGAGCCATAGAGGCTTGTGTAAAGTTAGATACGCGACCAGAGATAAGCGGGCGACGACTATGGTAGTTCACATGATAAAGTGCAACCTCAGTGTCATTAAACTCTGGTAAAAACATACCTAAACGTAAACCATATTGGCCACCATCATCAGGCTCAGTTTTACCATCTCCCCCTTTGCCTTTAAGCGCGACTTTAGTAGGGTACGCTAGATAAGTTTGTGCTAATAACGCTTTACCTTCAGGGCTTGCAGGATCGATCCCTTTAGCGGCAGCAGCTTGACCAAAGGTGGTCATCAAGTTATTTAAGCTATCAGTTAAAAATGCTAAATCGATATCAGGGTTAGAGGTAAAACCAAGCTGTACATTTTGCTGATAACCATTTTCTGCGGCAAAGTCATTGGTTGAAAAATACGTACCAGCTGCAGGTAAGCGTGTTTCATGCCATTGGTACTGATAAAAGCCTTCCAAAGTCACATTTTCAGTGATCCCTAAAGACGCCCATAACATACCAACCGGAATAAAAGCTTCTTTTAACTCGGCACCAGGCGCTTTTAATCGGTCAATATCGACCGGATTTACGTTAATACCGTGAGAAATTAATGTGCTTTCACCCCAGTTTATAACTTGTTGTCCAAGGCGAATAGAAAGTGGATTATTACCCTCATTCAAATCAAAGTTGGCCCACACATAAGCATCGAGTAGACGAATATCCGCGCAGCTTTGTTTTTTGGTGTCTTTATCATCACAAGGATCAACTCCTTGCCCTGAAGTTGGATTAACATAGGCGCGATCGCTATCCATTAATTCAAAATCATAAAAATACATAAAACGGGTGAAAAGGCCGTAGTTATCTTTGTTGATAGATAAATCGTGTGTCCCTTTCAATAGCTTTGAAAAAGACTCACCACTATCAAAGTTCAAATCCCCAGCGTCACCGTTATTAGAGTAAGAGCCAGGTTGGGCCCAGACGTCTTGCGCTGAATAAATAGGATTTAAAACGGAGTTATAGCCTGTCCAATCAAAAGACGGGTTATTACTTTTCCCTATCAAGTTAAAGTTTCGGTCTTCAACACGAATGCTTTGCCCATAAGAGAAAGTCGAGTCGAAGGTTATATCAAACCCTCCAGCCTCAAATGTTGCAGCCTGTGTTGGTGCTGCTGATAACCCTAAAGTAGCAGCTGCGATGCCTAGTACTAGTTTATTTTTAACAAAAAGCGATCTTCTTATCATTGTGTGTTCCCCCTGTCGCGGGTAATTTTGTGATCAAGTTATTGTTTTTAGTGTAGTCGTAACGATAGAAGCGAAATAAGGAAATTACAAATAGAACGCGTTCAATCGGTCATAATTTTTCTGTTTAGTTGACGTTCACCTAATGGTAAGACGTCCTACCAGATAATTTATACACGTAAATTAACAATAGGACAAATCGAATTAACAAAAAAATAATATTATAAGTGATTATTTTAAAATATTGTTTTAGGCAACACGTTCCAAACGTAAAAATTTATGCTCTGGGGTAAGCAAAAGTCGAAAGCGCCCTCTTACTCCTAAAGAAGAAATAAAAGGACGCAAATGGCTGGCCGCAAAACGTACTTTTTTGCCACCATCTTCAATTACTTGAACTGATGTATACTTACCTTCATAGTAATCCATGCACTGTTTGTAAGTTAAGTTCAGTAAAAAATAATATTCGACCATAATTTATTGTAGTGCTTTATCAACTTTTTCATACAAGTCATCACTTAAATTATCAAGCAAAGCAAGACGTTGCAACTGAGCTTTGATAGCAACCGAACGTACTTCATCGTATCTGCGCCATGACATAAATGGCGTTAACATACGTGATGCATTTTGGGGGTTGATTGCATTAAGCTTAACTAATAAGTCACCGAGCAATTGATAACCTGTACCATCTTCACGGTGAAACTGTGCGGTATTAAAATGGCTAAAACTGCCTACTAACGCCCTGACGCGGTTTGGGTTTGAAAAATCAAAACAAGGGTGATCATATAATTTTTTGATATTAATAATGGCGTCATCGCCACCTTGCATTGCTTGCAATGCAAACCACTTATCCATTACTAGTACATCATGGCGCCACTGACTGTCAAATTGGTTTAACAACTCTTTTGCTAAGGGATTGTCAGCTTTTACCACTGCACTGAGCGCGGCGAGTACATTGGTCATATTGTGTGAATTAGCAGTACTAACAAGGAGTTGATTAATATCAAGCTCATTAATTTTTGCCAAATAATGTAAGCACATACCTTTTAATGCACGTATAGCGACAGCTGTTGCACTTACAGAGCCGTCATCAATTAAACTTTGATAACAGTCTAAGAGCTCACTACGCAATTGCTGAGCAATTTGTAACTCAAACTGATTTGTCACTGCAACCAATTGATCCACAGGGATCACATTAAACTCAGCTGCGAGGGTATCAAAACTAGGCAGCTTTAATAATTCCGCAATTAAAGCTAAATCTCCCTCCTGCTCAACTAATAAACTACGTAATGCAGTAATAATTGCTGGATCCAATTGATTATTTTCAGGTGTTGTCATGGCCCCTTTAACTGCCCCAATGAATAATTGTTGTTGAGCATCCCAACGCGAAAAGTCACTGCGCGCAAAGCGCATAATGTGTAATAATTCAGTGGCTGTATTTTGTTGCTCAACAATACACGGCGCAGAGAAATCCTCTAGTAGCACCGCTACAGGCTTCGCGGTTAAACCATCAAAGCTAAACGTTTGCTGCGCTGTTGTGACATCTAAGACATGATCAAGTGGCTGTCCTTCAAACTGTAAAGGGACAGACTCGCCCTGTTGATCAAGTAGCTCGATAGCAAATGGGATATGTAATGGCGCATTTTCTGGCTGATTAAGCGGTGCCAGCTGCTCTATATGCAGTGAAAAAGTACCATTGAGCTTATCAAACTCTTGTTTTACGATTAGCCGTGGTGTGCCAGCTTGGCTATACCAACGTTTAAACTGAGTTAAATCGATACCTGAGGCATCACTCATAGCCGCAACAAAATCATCACAGGTGACGGCTTGCCCATCATGACGCTGAAAATAAAGTGCCATGCCCTGCTGGAACTTTTCTTCTCCCAATAACGTGTGCATCATGCGAATAACTTCAGCGCCTTTGTCATACACAGTTACTGTATAGAAGTTATTCATCTCAATCACTTGTTCAGGACGGATCGGATGTGCCATAGGACCGGCATCTTCACTGAATTGATGAGTACGCATTACTTTAACCGCATCAATACGATTCAGTGCCCGCGAGCCTAAATCACTGCTAAACTCTTGATCACGAAAAACTGTTAAGCCTTCTTTTAACGACAGTTGAAACCAATCACGACAAGTCACTCGGTTTCCTGTCCAATTATGAAAATACTCATGGCCAACGATTGACTCTATGGTGTGATAATCTTTATCAGTGGCGGTTTCTTGATTCGCCAACACACATTTAGAGTTGAAAATATTAAGACCTTTATTTTCCATCGCGCCCATATTGAAAAAATCCACAGCAACGATCATGTAAATATCTAAATCATACTCAAGATTAAAACGCTGCTCATCCCACCGCATTGATTTTTTAAGTGATGCCATCGCATGAGGGGTTTTCGGTAAATTCCCTTTATCAACAAACAAGGCTAAATCTATTGTACGACCACTTTGCGTAACAAAGGTATCTTCAAGTACATCAAAGTCCCCTGCAACAAGTGCGAACAAGTAACTTGGCTTTTTGAATGGGTCTTGCCATTTTGCAAAGTGACGGCCATTGTCTAATTTACCTTCCGCTAATTTATTACCATTTGATAATAAATGAGTAAACTGCTCGTCAGCAATAATCGTCACGTCAAAGCTTGCAAGTACGTCTGGGCGGTCAAGATAATAGGTTATTTTTCTAAAACCTTGCGCTTCACATTGTGTACAATACGCACCGCCAGATAGATATAAACCTTCTAAAGATGTGTTAGTTTTTGGCGCTATTTCATTAACGATTGTAAGCTGACATTGCGCTGGTAAATTATGGATCACAAGCTGCTCATCACGTAGGTCATAATCTGTATATGCGTTGTTATCTACAGTAATTGAGATCAGCGTCAAATCAATGCCATCAAGCACTAAATCTGCCACACCAGCTATTTTTTTCGTGATCGTCATTACACTCGTAACACGGGTGTTTAAAGGCAATAAATCGAAGGTCAAATCAATGTGATCAATTAAAAATGGTGGAGCTTGGTAATCTTTAAGATACTGTGCTTGAGGTTTTTTTAATGCAGTCATGTGAAACTCCAAAGTGGCTCCTCTTAACAGAGGAGCATATAATTTATGGCTATTGTTTTGGCTTAATACGTAAAATTTTAATGCCTAGGTAAGCATAAATAACAGCTAGTAATGGATTAATAAGATTAAAAAATGCATATAGCGCATAATCAAATGGGTTGATCAGTAATACACTTTGCATATATGCACCACAGGTATTCCAGGGGATCAGAGGACTGGTTATCGTCCCGCCATCTTCTAATGTTCTTGATAAATTAACAGGTTTCAAACCACGCTTTGCATATTCTTCTTTAAACATCCGACCAGGGACCACAATAGCGATATACTGATCTGCAGCAATTACATTGGTACCAATACAGGTCGCAATAGTAGCAGTAATTAAAGAGCCAGTGCTTTTGGCAATTTTAAGAATACTTTTTACAAAAATATCTAATAAACCTGTTTTTTCCATAATGGCGCCAAACATCAATGCCGTCATGATCAGCCACGTTGTGGTTAACATGCCAGACATCCCACCACCACTGAGTAATGAATCCATTTTTTCATCGCCTGTCAGGATACTAAAGCCATCAAAAAATGTACTCCAAACCAATTTAAAATAACCGACAATTTGCCCCTGAGAGCCATCAATTTGTGTTGCAATTAGGTCTGATTGAAAAATCATTGCCCATACTGCACCAAGTACCGCACCGATTGAAATTGCCGGAAATGCAGGCATTTTTTTAATTGCTAACACCAGTAAAACAATCAGTGGCACCAGCATCTCTAAACCTATATTAAAGTTTTGTTGTAGAATAGCGGTTATTTCATCAATACGCCCAGCCTCACTTGACGCTGTGGCATTAAAGCCCATAAAAATAAAGATGATTAGTGCAATCACAAAACTTGGTACAGTCGTCCATAGCATATGATGAATATGCTCGAATAAATCAGCTCCCACAACCGCAGGAGCTAAATTTGTTGTTTCAGACAGTGGACTGAGTTTATCGCCAAAGTAAGCCCCAGATATTACGGCACCGGCCGTCACTGTCTGCTCTAATCCAAGGCCAGTAGCAACACCGAGTAGCGCTACACCTATTGTCGCCGCCGTGGTCCAAGAGCTACCAATACTCATTGCTACAATGCCACAAATTAAACAGCTTGCTGCGTAAAACCAACTAGGATTAATTACCTGTAAACCATAATAAATAAGCGTCGGTACAGTGCCTGACAGCAGCCAAGTGCCGATCAGCGCGCCAACCATTAACAAAATTAATATAGCGCCCAAAGATAGAGTGATCCCCTCTATCATCGCTTGTTCAAGTTTTTTCCAAGTATAGCCATTTTTAAGGCCAATAAGTGCAGCTGTAAATGTAGCAAACAGTAGCGCAATTTGATTCGGCCCTGATGACGAACTATCGCCAAATAAATAGACCGCAGCACCTAATAAACAAATCAGTACAGAAATTGGGATCAAGGCATCGAAAAAGCTGGCCTGTAGGATGGGTTTTTCTTTTTGTGAATTCAAAATTAAGACTCCTACGCGCATTTTTATGCGCGTTTAATTATTATTTTTTAGCACAGACGCGACGCTTAGCCTAACTAAGTTACTTACTTTTGTCAGCGTTTAATCAGTAATTATAGCAATATCAAGAGTTTTAGGCAGCAAAAAAGGCGCCAAAGCGCCTTTTTTATTAACCTGTAAAACAAGTTATTTCTTAGCTACACGACCAAACTTGATATAATCTTGGGTAATTAATGCAGCTTCTTCTAAGAATGGATCTAAGTCGTCTAAGACATCAGGCGCATCATCCAAGCTCTCGATTGGTTTTTCACCTAAACGAGTAAGCCTTTCATTGGTACGAGCTAATGCACGCGCTTCACCATCGTCTTTTTCTTTAATACGCTGCGCTTCTACAAGAGAAATAGTTTTCCGGTCTTTCTCTTCTTTATAACGCGTAATATCTTGAAAAACATAGTTAAACTCTGGTTCTGATTTAATGCGTTCAGCATGCGCTTTGCTTAAGTAAGCAATGGCTGGGTGTAAGTCATCAACCGAGTTATATTTGGCGCGTACGATACTGTCCCACGGTAATGCATTATCCTCTTGGCTTTCGCCCCATTCCGCTGGATCAATTGCTGATGGGAATGAAATATCTGGGATCACACCTTTATGCTGTGTGCTACCACCATTGATACGATAGAACTTTGCAATCGTATATTGCACACTGCCAAGTGGATTATCGTATAAATCGTAAGCACGGCCTAAGCCCTTATGCTGTTGCACAGTGCCTTTACCAAACGTTTGCTCACCAATTATTACTGCTCGACCATAGTCTTGCATCGCTGCAGCAAAAATCTCAGAGGCAGATGCGCTGTACCGATCAACAAGTACTGTTAGGGGGCCGTCGTAAAACGTAACACCATCGCGGTCTTTTTGCTCTTCAATGCGATTATTTAGAGTATGAATTTGTACCACTGGACCTTGGTCAAAAAACAAACCAGATAGTTGTGTTGCTTCATATAATGAACCACCACCATTTTGGCGTAGGTCAATTATAATGCCATCTACTTTGGCTTCTTTTAATTTCGCCAATTCTACTTTAACGTCTTTAGACAAGTTGTTATAGAAACCAGGGATCTCAATAACACCTATTTTGCTGGTTAAATCAGAATATTTTGCTTTGAATACTTCTGATTTTGCCGCTCTATCTTCGAGGCGAATTTTATCGCGAATAATTTCAACTACTTTAGGCGCGCCATGATCATCAGCACCTTTTAAGTATTGTAACCGCACCTTAGTGCCTTTTGGTCCTTTGATTAAATCAACTACGTCATCTAAACGCCAGCCAATGACATCAACAAATTCTTCTTTGTCTTGAGCAACGCCGATAATACGGTCGTCAGCTTTAATTTGCTCCGATTTATCAGCAGGTCCGCCTGGAACTAAGCTGCGAATAACCGTGTAGTCTTCGTCGTAGCTAAGTACTGCACCAATACCTTCTAGTTCAAGATCCATGTCCATTTTGAACTGTTCAGCTCTGCGTGGCGATAAATAGGAGGTATGTGCTTCAATACTTCGCGCAAAAGAGTTCATTACGATCTGAAATACATCTTCACTATTGGTTTGCACTAAACGTTTTTGTGCATTGTGATAACGCTTAGTTAATAATTCTTTTATACCAGGCCAATCTTTGCCGGTCATTTTTAATCGTAGTGCATCATATTTTACACGTTCACGCCAAAGCTCATCTAACTCAGCTTGCGTTTTTGCCCAATCAGCATCTTCACGATCAAAGTAATATTCATCAGCCTTATCAAAGGTCATTGGTGTTTCAAGTAACTTTAAAGAATACTCATAACGCTCAAACCGACGCTGCATGCTTAGGTTGAAAATATCAAAGGTAAAATCAAGTTTACCGGTCGTTAATGCATTATCAAATTGGTTGCGGTATTGCTCAAATGAGGCAATATCCGCAGCCAAAAAGACGCTTTTATTAAAATCAAGGGATTCGATATAACGGTCAAACACTTTACTTGAAAGTGCGTCATCAAAACGAATTGGTTTATAATGTGCACGAGTAAATAAGTTTGTCACCCGTTTGCTAGCCGTACTATGCTGACTCTCTTGCGTAAGTACTGGCAAGTCTTTTGCTGTAACTACATCATTAACATCAGCAATATCTGATGCAAATAATAAACCTGAATACAGGGCGGCAACTAACGGAATGAGCTTAAACTTCTGACTCATACACAACTCCTTAATTTATATGCAGCTTAAATAATGTACAGGCTGTCTGCTTTAGTTTTAACTTGCATGCCAGTTACCAACTCTACATGAACGTCTTCTTTGTTCACTTCAGTGATTACTGCATTAACAAGGGCTTGGCCAAGTTTAACTTTAACTTTGTTATTAACCTTGACCTCACTTGCTGGTAAAGGTTCAATTTTACCTGAACGTTTAACCGGCGCAGCTTTTGCTGGTGTGGCATTAACTTTAGCGTTTTTATCGCCTGGTTTAGCGAATTGGCCTGGTTTCTTTTTGTAAGATTTTGTGTCTGAATCATTACGTGGACGTTGTGACTTTTTACGTTTAGCCATTTTCGCACGACTTTCTTCAAGTGCTTTTTGAGCATGATCAATGTGCTCTTGTTCCACTTTAGCATCTTGATTTCCATCAAGATCAATACGAAATTCAGACTTAGTCACGGCTTCTAAATAACGCCAGTTAGACGTATATTTTCTCAGTGCTTGACGTACTTGCGTCTTACTAACTTTTTCAGAACCTTCAATTCGCTCAGCGATATCTTTAAAGATACCTACTTTCAGCGGCTTGATGCCGTCTTTTTGTTTAAAACATTGCGGAAATTCTTGATATAAAAATTCCAACACTTCATTAATATCTTTTAGCTTGTTTGTGGTTTCCATTTTAGAACCTATTTTTCACATCTTTTCATCAAGGGACGAATCGACGTAGTGTGTTACCCAGTCGACCAGCTCTTCAAAGTCGGCTTCAATTACAGCCATATCACCTCGAAGGTGTTCCCAAATACCATTTATAATTTCATCAATTAATTCACATTCAGTATCATCAGGAAGACGATCCCATGCAATGTGGATTAAATCGTTGAGCGTTTCCGCTACATGCTCTTCATCCCCTTCCCAATCACCTACATCAGTGATGGCAAACAGATAATCCTGTACATTTACTAAGTCTTTCATGCAATAGTTGCCTCAAAGCACGCGATCAGTGCTTCTAAACCTTGCTTATCATCAGCATCAAACCTAGCAATACTTGGGCTGTCGATATCTAATACAGCAAATACCTCACCATTTTTGTGGATAGGTATTACTATTTCAGAGTTTGACGCCGCATCACAGGCAATGTGGCCTGCAAATGCATGTACATCTTCAACAAGTTGAGTTTGCGCAGTTGCAGCGGCAGTTCCACAGACCCCCTTTCCGACAGGAATTCGGATACATGCAGGATTACCTTGAAACGGACCAAGTACTAATTCAGTTGGTGAATCCATCAAATAAAAACCAGCCCAATTTACATCATCGAGTGACGTAAATAACAGCGCGCTAATATTCGCCATATTGGCAATAATGTTAGGTTCACCAGTAATTAGCGATTCAGTTTGTTTAACTAATGACTGGTAAAATTCTTGCTTTTGCATACCAAACTACTTCTTATCAAACATACAGTAGCTAAAGGTACTCTTTGTCGCCAATAATTGAAACCTTTTCAGGGCAAAAAAAAGCAATTTGCCCTAATTTTCAGCAAGCTTGGTTAATAATTCTGCTATTGAGGAGGCTGTTGTTTTATCGCACCTAACCTTAATCCATATAAAAACAGTCCCGCCGCTAAAGCTGACATCGCGGTATTAATTAAAAAGACCATACCACCTGTTGCACTGAGTAAGTAACTAAAAATTGCACCACCGAGTAAACCTAATGTCAGTACTCCCGAATAATTAACTTTCGCGTACTTGTACATCAATAAATATCCGGGTACTACAAAAGCAGCCATGGTTAAACCGACAATATGCGCGTTAGCTATCGCACTCATAAGTAACTGGAAAAAGGTAGTCAGCGGATCGGTATTGAGCGTTAATGCATAATAAACTCCTAACACACTGCCAATGATCACAGGTGAAAGTAATGATAACCCAACACTTTTTGCAAGCCGATGTTTCATAATGCGTCCTTAAAATCATACCTGAATAAATACTAAGAATGCATGATGTTTTACAACATCGAAATAGAGACTATGGTCGTAATTAAATAACTACATAAAACTTAGGCACAAAAAAGCCCGCTAATTTAGCGGGCTATTTTATATGGTGGAGAGATAGGGATTTGAACCCTAGAGGGGCTATAAACCCCTGCCGGTTTTCAAGACCGGTGCATTCGACCACTCTGCCATCTCTCCGAAACATTTATAAATCACGAATAAGAGTGTACTCGCAATTATTTTAATTAGGTGGTGGAGAGATAGGGATTTGAACCCTAGAGGGGCTATAAACCCCTGCCGGTTTTCAAGACCGGTGCATTCGACCACTCTGCCATCTCTCCGCACGGCCTGCATAATAGAGAAGGCAGTGCTCTTTGTGAAGCTTTTTTTTCAAAAAAGTGTTCAAGTGCTTAAAAAATCATTGATTTGTTTATTCTTAACTCACCACTGGGTAAAAATCACACTAAATTGAACTTTTCTTTTTAATTATCGGTCTATTGAACTACAAAGGTTTGCCCAAATATAGAAGTCTTGGTAATCTAACTTCAGTTTAATTATCGGAACTTACAATAGGTTTCTAAAGGAGCTCTAAAATGGCATTTAATCATTCGTACAATACCGCTAGACCGGTTATGTCGACCATTGAAACAAACAAGGTACTTAAAAACACCTATTTCTTATTGGCCATGACATTAGCATTTAGTGCTGTGACGGCTGGTATCTCAATGGCATTACAACTACCTTATTTTATGGGGTTAGTTTTTACTCTTATTTCATTTGGCCTTTTATTTGTTGTAAATAAAAAAGCCGAAAGCGCGTCAGGCGTTGCATGGGTATTCGCTTTTACGGGTTTAATGGGTGCGGGACTTGGTCCGTTACTTAACCATTATGCAGCGATGCCAAATGGCCCAATGCTTATCATGCAAGCGTTAGGTTCAACTGCACTGATTTTCTTTGGTTTGTCTGCGTATGCACTAAATACTAAAAAAGACTTCTCTTTTATGGGCGGTTTTTTAACGGTAGGCCTTATTGTTGTGATTGTGGCCAGCATTGTTAATATCTTCATCGGCAGCTCGCTAATGTTTATGGTATTAAATGCAGCGGTTGTATTGATCATGTCTGGCTTAATCTTGTTTGATACAAGCCGCATCATCAACGGTGGCGAAACAAACTATATTCGCGCTACAGTCTCTTTATATTTAAGTGTATATAACTTGTTTACTTCATTGCTTGCACTGCTTGGCGCAAATAATGACTAATTAAATAGTTCTGTTAAAATAGCCCCTCTTTAGGGGCTTTTTTATTGGAATAGTTTTGGCACGATTTGTACTTTCTCTGCACAGCGCACCATCGGATCATGATACCACGCAACGTTTGGTTAAATTTGCACAAGCATGTTTAACACAAGGGCATAACATTGATGCCATTTTTTTGTATCAAAACGGCGTTTTTCATGCCAGCGAGCAACTAGATTTGGCAGCTGATGAATTAGCGATTAATGCTTTATGGCAACAATTACATGAGCAAGGGATTCATCTTATGTTGTGTGTTACTGCTGCCGAAAAGCGTGGCCTTGATATAAATAATACCGGTGTTTTTGCAGTCGCAGGGTTAGCTGAGTTTGCAATGCTTGCCAGTGATGCGGATAAATGGGTGCAATTTAAATGATCAATGTATTAGTTTTAAGCCACCATAGTCCTTTCGATGATTTACATATTCGTGATGCATTAGATATGACATTAATATTCGCTGCTGTTGAGCAAAATATTAGTTGGTTATTTAGCGGCCCTGCGGTACTAGCCCTAAAAAAACATCAACAACCTGAGCATATAGGTTTAAAGAACTACTTTAAGACCATCAGAACGCTAGAAATTTACGATGTTGAAAACATTTATGTATGTGAAAAGTCTCTGCTCGAGTATGGCCTTGATAAACATAACTTGTTAGTAGAAGTAAAAGCGCTTAATTATCAGCAGCAAACTCAACTTATAGCCCAGCAACAACACATAGTGAACTTATGAGCACTTTACACATATTTTCCAAGCCACTTGGCTATTACAACACGGATCAATTAGTTAACCTGATCCAGTCAGCAGACAAAGTATTATTATTAAGTGACGCATGCTTTGCGATTGCCCAATTTAGACAGCTTGCAACGCACTTATTAATACTTGCTGATGACGCCAAGGTACGAGATATCACAATCAATCAGCCCGATCACTCGCTTAGTTATGACGACTTTGTCGCACTAACATTAGCAACATCTCACTCTATTACGTGGTAATACATGCTTGAATTTAATAATCAAATTATCGACACGGATAAACAAGGTTACTTACTTGATCACTCGTTATGGAGTGAACAATTAGCCTGCGTTATTGCCGAGCAAGAAAACATTGAATTAACCTCCCAACACTGGGAAGTGATTCATTTTGTGCGTAATTTTTATTTGGAGTACAACACCAGCCCAGCAATAAGAATGTTAGTTAAAGCAATGGCAAAAGCACTGGGTGAAGATAAAGGCAATAGTATTTATCTGTATACTCTTTTTCCTAAAGGCCCAGCTAAGCAAGCAACTAAAATTGCTGGCTTACCAAAACCCGCACGGTGCATCTAGCAATGACAATAGCTAAACCAAATAATACAGCAAAACGCCGAAATAGCGGCCGTAGCTATAATCGCGGTGCAATTACAACCAAAAAAGTGAATAACTCAATAAAGCGCGAGATAAAACCAGCCATTGCCGCCAGTGAGCGAAAAATTGTCTTATTTAATAAACCATTTGATGTGCTGTGCCAGTTTACTGATGAAGCAAACAGACAAACCTTAGCTGACTTTATTACCATTAAAGATGTATATGCTGCAGGACGATTAGATAGAGACAGTGAGGGCCTGCTATTGCTCACTAATTGTGGGAAATTACAAAACACTTTAACAGCGCCAAACAAAAAAACCAGTAAAACTTACTGGGCACAAGTTGAAGGTGAACCAACTGATGCAGCAATTAAACAACTGTGCCAAGGCGTCGAGCTCAAAGACGGATTAACATTACCAGCCGTTGTTAAACGCATAGATGAGCCAACTTTATGGCCACGTAATCCTCCCGTTAGAGAGCGAAAAAACATTCCAACCAGTTGGCTCAGTATTACCCTTACCGAAGGACGTAATCGCCAAGTAAGAAGAATGACAGCACATATTGGCCACCCTACTTTACGTTTAATCCGCTATCGTATTGGTGACTATACGTTAAAAGGAATTGATAATGGCCATTTTAAAATAATCGCAGATGAACTATAGCTGTGCTTGAGCGCAGCTATTTCAAATATGCCTAGTAGCGCTCAGCTGATTTTTTGTATCAATCTTCACTAACAACGATACAATTACGCCCTTGTCTTTTTGCTTGGTACAAAGCTTTATCTGCCGCATCAGCAAAATAGATATAATCGCCAGTTTGGGGATTATGCAAAGTTTTAATGCCCATGCTTAGTGTTATATAGCCAATATCTGTATATTCATGCTTAATAGCTAATTGATTAACTGCTTGCTGGATTTGTAATGCACTATGTAAAGCCTTTTTCGGATCAGCCTCTGGCAGTAACACCACAAATTCCTCACCGCCAAAACGGGCAACAAAGTCCTTTTCGTGATTCATCGTGGCCACTGCAATACATTGTGCAATTTGATACAAGCATTCATCGCCTTTAATATGACCGTAGTTATCGTTGTATTGCTTAAAATAATCAATATCGATTAAGATCATTGATAACGGCTTTATTTTTTTATTCATTAATTCAAGTTCATTGGCCAACTTCTCATCAAAACAACGTCGATTGGCAATTTGTGTTAATGAGTCTAAAAATGCCATGTCTCGAAGTGTATCTTCAGCAGCTAAATGCTGTGTTACATCCTTAAATATAGCTAAAAATTCGTGCCTAAAATATCTTCCGAAATTTCCATCATTATATGGGAGCCATCTTTACAAGTAACACAATAAACTTGTGGTTCAATATCAGTATCATTTTCTAACGCAAAGCTAAGAGCTTGTTGCCACGTTTGTCGCACCCACATCAGATAATGTGGATCTGGGTAAGCATTAAGCCACCAATCATTAAGTGTTGGAATATCCTCAATAGTGTAACCGAACACATCTACAAAACGTTGGTTTATACGGATTATATTCTCGGTGAGCATACATACATTACACAACGGTATTGGCACTTGCGTAAATAAATTAACGTACTCACTCAAATCATGCTGGCGGGTTAGTGGTTTATTATCTTGCGTTGAGTAATCACTATTTTGCACGATAACAGCATTATTTTGACTCGTTTTTACGCGCATCGATAGCGCGAAATGCCATTCTTGCCACCAGGTTGCTAACTGTGAAACGAGAAAATACTCAGACTCACTTGAAGTTTTCAAATTCACGGCAACACTTTTAAGTAGGCAATCTACTTTACTATATTCAATTACTCCCAATTGTTGATAATTTAAAAGAATATTTTCAAAAAGCCTATACGCATCAACTCTTAAAATACTGCGCGTGTCATCAACCATCGCTGTTAATTGTGATTTAGAATTACCAGCATATTGTGCAATGAAGTTAATTATTGATTGTTGATAGAAAATATAGTCCATATACATTGCCCATTAATTACGTGTGCATAAAAACATGCACTTGGAAGTACACCAGAATAATTTAAAGGAATGTAAGCAGATGCAAATATTCGGCGTGAGAAAATTCGTAAAGAGTAGTTGATTAATGTAAACAATATAAAAGTGAAATCGCAATTTAAAAATACCCTTAATAACTTTATCAGGTCCAGTAATTTACGTTATTTTAGCAATAAAACTTAGCCACTGTTTATTAAACAAACAAAAAACTATCATGTAAGAATAAATAGGGGTAGATTTATCATCTGACAGTGTATAAAAGTGCTAGCTCTTATATATTTTAACAATCCAAAAAGACGACTTTGTGGCGCACAATATGCTTATTTTGTTAAATAACTCAAGTATGTTATTACACTGCCGTTATACATTATTGTATGAATAAACTCTCGACTTAAAATACGGTATTAACTACATTATCGCCCGCATGGGATTAGATGCTAAATGGATATGACCAATGAAGAACTAAATTTTATATCAGATCTTTTCCAAGTGACGGTTCCTTCAAAATTGAGGGACAATCATACACTGACATTACAAAGCTCTATCCCTGCCAATATTGCTGAATTACTAAATAATACAAAATTAACACTACTGGCTGAAGTTGGCGATTATCAATTATGGTTTCCACTTGAAATAAGAATTGATAAAACAGGCGTTGTAACCCCTGTATTAAGCGCACCAGAGGTCATCGACACACAAGGAATAAAGCGCTGTTGGCGTGGCGGGAACCTCAATATTCAGAGCCAAGACTTTGAAGTTGAATCAATCTCAAGTACTGGACTTTTTCTAAAATCAACGACTCAAAAAGCTCCTTTAGCGATTGAGCAACAGATAAAATTAACCCTTCCAAACAAAAAAAATATTACTATCGACATCAAACCGGTACGCTTTAGTAAGCGAGGCATGGCTGCCAAGATCACTCATATTCATCAAGGGAAAGAACATCTAAGGGCTTATTTATTTGAAGCCCATAAGCGCCAAAATGCCAATTTATATGAGTCCTCAAACAGCTTATAAATATAATTCACAGTTGTGTATTAGTCGCAGCTAGTTGCAGTGAGGTTAGTACAGCGATAAGCTAAACCTTTATTGTAATAAATGAAGGTTCTATGAGCGAAAATAACTATCCAATAGGTACTCAAGGCACGCCTTGGAATGATAAAGATAAACAGTGCTGGTTTAACCTACAAACGATTAAACGTAGCTATCAATCTGAAGTTGTAACTTTAATCAACGAACTGGATAATGATTTCGAGGTTGAGCAATATGGTGCGCTCAGTTTTGATCCTACTCGCTACCCTCTTTTTATTATTAAATCAAAACAGTGGGCATCGAATAAACCGAGCATATTGATCACCGGTGGCGTACATGGCTATGAAACAAGCGGTGTTCATGGCGCATTACATTTTATGAAAACGCTAGGTATGAAATACGCTAAAGAGTTTAACTTACTGGTTGCTCCTTGTATTAGCCCGTGGGGATATGAAACCATTAATCGCTGGAACCCAGCAGCCATAGATCCAAACCGTTCGTTTTATTCATCAAGCCCAGCACCAGAGTCAGCAGCACTAATAAATTATATTAAAGCACAAAATATACCTTTATTAGCGCATATTGATCTGCATGAAACAACTGACACTGACAACAGTGAGTTTCGCCCTGCACTTGCGGCTCGTGATGGCAAAGTGAACACTAATTGGAATATTCCTGATGGTTTTTATCTTGTCGCTGATAGCAATAAACCTGAACCGCAATTCCAAAAAGCGATTATTGACACTGTTGCTAATGTGACTCAAATTGCCCCCAGTGATGAAAACAATCAACTCATTGGAGTGCCATTAGAACAACATGGTGTGATCAATTATGCAGCACGAGAACTCGGTTTATGCATGGGCTTTACAGATGCACAGTATGTCACCACAACAGAAGTGTACCCAGATAGTCCGACGGCAACAGATGAGCTATGTATTACAGCACAGGTGGCTGCAATTAAAGGTGCATTAGATCACCTGCTTACAAAATAATTATTGCGAGGGTCTATTGGTAATTATATTTAGGCCCTATTCTGACATTTTTAATCTGGTTATATATTATTCACTGATTAATTAATGCAAATTTATAAAAAATTAAAAAATACCTAGACTCCGCGTTTTAATTGTATAAAATTCGCGCTCTTAAATTTTCTTACAAGGAAGCACGTTGAAATTTAGCAATAAACATGGACAGGTTAGTTTACACCGCGAGCAAAATATAATCATTGCTAATTTTTGCGGGAATCTTAACGCCAGTTTAGTAACCTCATTTAGCAATGGCTTATTTGAGCAGGTTAGTCAGCTTGCCAATAAACCATGGGGATATATCAGTGATTCTCAAAATTTGTTGGCTGCAACTCCTCAGGCAGAGCAACAACTTACAGTGTTGGCCTCTGCCATGGTTCGTAATGGATGTATTGCTAGCGCTTATATTTTTGATTCAGCTATCGTAATCAATCAAATGCAACGCATTATTCAAAATGCAGGCCTTAGCGTGGATGTTCGCCATCGTCTGTTTAAATGTTTAGTGCAAGCTAAAACCTTTGTTCACCAAACAATGAACGATAATGCAGCTCAATTTCACTCTGCATAACTTAGTTACGATAAAACACACTGCTTATTGATGTATTAATACTGCTATCTTCTTCGGCTGTGATCACAAAATCAAGTTCATTGAGCTTACTTGGTAAATCATAGCCATCGGCAACCACAGTGACCGGGATGCGCTTCATTTGACCAGGCTCGACAGCTGTAAGTTGAGGGCTCTGTAACTTAGCCACATCAAGACCGGTAATCGCTACTCGGTAATGCAGTAACTGTTGTGTTTTATTAATTATTGTCAAGGTGTAAGGGTTTTCAACTAAGCCCTCATAATTTACTCGATATAATGCATTACGATCACGCAGTACTGACACTTCGATTGGCGTGCGTTGAACTAACCACGCTAACATACTGACCATTAATAAAACCGTGAGTGCGCCATAACCAACCAGTTTCAACCGGTATGGATTAGTTTGCTCGCCAGCCATCTGTTTTTCGCTTGCGTACTTGATCAAGCCTTTTTGATAGCCAAACTTATCCATTGTATCGTCACATGCATCGATACATAAACCACAGTTAATACATTCATATTGTAAGCCGTTACGAATATCAATCCCTGCCGGGCACACTTCCACACATAAATTGCAATCTACGCAATCACCTAAATCTAACGCTTTAGGATCGGCCTTACGTTTACGTGGACCACGACTTTCCCCACGCGCACTATCGTAAGTGACAAGTAATGTATCTTTATCAAACATTACAGCCTGAAACCGTGAGTATGGACAAGCAATAGTGCACATTTTTTCTCTTAAGAAACCGGCATTTCCATAAGTACAAAAGGCAAACAAAAATACCCAAAAACTAGTGATGCCCGACCATTGCAGAGTAAACATATCCCCATACAAGCTTTTAGCCGGAATAAAGTAAGCCATAAATGACGTTGCTGTAAACAATGATATGATTAACCAAGCGCTATGCTTGATTGTTTTTTTCTGCCATTTTGATAACGTCCACGCGGATTTATCTAACTTTATACGTTGATTACGTGTTCCCTCTATACGTTGCTCCACCCATGAAAACATCAGCATCCAAATTGTTTGTGGGCATGTATATCCACACCATACCCGGCCAAGCCAATTGGTAACAAAAAACAACGCAAAAGCACCTAACATAAATAACAACGCCAAGATCATAAAATCTTGGGGCAGTAAGGTCAGCCCAAAAATAGCAAACTTTTGACTCGCAACATCTAGCAATACCGCTTGCTGGCCTTTGTATGGGATCCAAGGAATAAGAATGAATGTAAGCATGAGTAACCAACCAAGGTTACGGCGAATACGCTGGAAAAATCCTTTTTGCTCACGGATATAAATAGGCCCTTCATGCTTATAGGGCTTGATGATCATATCTTCTTCTTTAATATCAAATTTCATAATAACTACTTACTGTGACGGTTAGGCCCGTAAGTTTGCAAGTTTCAGACCAAACAGAAATTAAATTAAGCAGTTGAATATTAATGAATTTTTATTTAATAAACTCGCTAAAATCGCGACATTTAGCGAGTGCCGTGATATTTAACGATTTTTACGGATCATCAACTTGCGCATTTTTGATCGTAACGTACTCTCCGGCATGCCTAATTTAACTGCCGCGCCTTGACTGCCAGAAATTTGCCAATTTGATAGTTCTAATACTGCGATGATATGCTGTCTCTGCGCTTCGTCAAGGCTCAGATCCGTGTTTAGGTTAGCGCTAGCATTGGCATCAAGTGGTTGCGATAACTGCAATACAGACTGCTTTGATAAAATAGCCTCTCGCTCTAGTACATTCTGTAATTCACGAATATTACCCGGCCAATCATAAGCTTGTAGCTGTGTTATGGCTTTTTCACTGAGTCCTTTGAGCTGTTTACCAAGACGTTTATTTAATTGCGCAATTAAATTACTACACAAATATGGAATATCTTCTTTACGCGCTTTCAGTGGTGGAACTGTGATTGGAAATACATTTAGTCGATAATATAAATCTATTCTAAAGCATCCTGACTGCACCATGGCCCATAGGTCACGATTAGTCGCAGCAATTACACGAATATTAACTTTACGTGTTTGGCTACTGCCAACACGTTCAAATTCATGCTCTTGCAATACCCGTAACAACTTACTTTGCGCTTCAAGAGCAAGCTCTCCAATTTCGTCTAAAAAAATGGTGCCATTATTAGCCAACTCAAAACGTCCTTTACGATGCTCCTTAGCCCCCGTAAAAGCCCCCTTTTCATGACCAAATAACTCAGATTCAAGTAAGCTTGGCGTAAATGCGGCGCAATTGACCTTAATAAAGGATTGCCCACTGCGCCCACTTAAGCGATGTAAGTTACGAGCGACTAATTCTTTTCCTGTGCCGTTCTCACCTAAAATCAACACAGTGCTATCGGTCGGGCTAACAAGTTTTATTTGCTCAAGCATGGTTTGAAATACGTGGCTTTTGCCTACCAAACCAGACTCTTGCCAATCTTCATTAAGTTCTGCTATCAAATAGCTATTTTGCTCTTTTAATTGCTCACTTAAGTGATTCACTTGCGCTAAAGCATCACGCAGTGCGTGCTCTGTCTGGTGTTGTTTTGATACATCGCGAAATATCGCGACAGCGCCGATCAACTGATTATTTTTATAAACGGGTGTAGATGTATATTCTACCGCAAAACAGCTGCCGTCTTTACGCCAAAATACCTCATCTTTAACATGCCGATGCTTGCCGTCAAACATAGTGCAATAAATCTGGCATTCATCTGCTGGATATGGCCGCCCGTCAGCATGACTATGATGATGGTACTGATGAATTTTTTTACCCAGCAACTCATCTGCATGCCATCCAGTCATGCGTTCAGCAGCGGGGTTTACAAATACCGCATTACCACTTAAATCAAAGCCATATATTCCCTCACCAACAGCGTTGAGTAATAAAGTTGGATCGTCTAAAAACTGTTTTATCATTGCTTACACCGAATTCGCGAAATATCGCGTTCATTATGCCTATAATGGCGAAGATTTGCACCCTAAGTGACTAAATCATACCGCTCATTAAAGCGAAACTATCCGTCGTTTTGCTTCATCATGAACCGCATCTAAAGTAACTGTAAGACTACAGCACTCATTATTAATCAATTGAAAATAATATTAATAAATACCCAACTATCATCAAGGAAAAGTTAATCAACTTGTAATTTTACTATATTAGCTTTGCAAATATGTATTAACTGCAGTGTCTGCACACTTCTTATTTAATTATTGCATAATCTTTGCTTACAATTTCATCTCTGGTAGTAGTTACATTCTTGGTTGTAACCGATTAAACTCAAAAAAAACAATATTGTAGGGATCACATGTCGTTAATTATTAACAACCTTGAAAAACACTATAAAACGGTTACTGCGGTTAATAAGCTGTCATTTGATGTGCAACCAGGAGAGATTTTTGCTTTACTTGGCCCCAATGGTGCGGGGAAATCATCATTAGTAAAAATGATCGTTGGTTTTTCCTCTCCAGATAGTGGCTCTATTCAACTCAATGATGCAGGACAAGCGTATTCATCTATTCCGGCACATTTACTGGGCTATCTACCAGAAGACCGAGGCCTCTATCCAGAAAAAACAATAAAACAAAATCTACAATTTTTTGCAGCATTACACGGCGTAAAAGATAGCGAATTTACGCAGCGCTGTGACTATTGGTTAGCTAAATTTAATTTAACCGCACGCTTGAATGACCCCTTAAAATCACTTTCTAAAGGGAACCAACAAAAAATCCAATTGATCACTGCAATTTTACATAAGCCCAAATGGGTAATTTTAGATGAGCCATTTTCTGGCTTAGATCCTATTAATCAGGAATTAGTTGTTGAATTTTTAGCGCAATTAAAACAGCAAGGCATGACCGTTATTTTAAGTGCACATCAGATGGCGATGGTAGAAAAACTTGCTGATCGGGTATTGCTATTAAATCAAGGTGAAAGTGTTTTATACGGCAAACTCAGTAATATACTTCAAAGCGCGCAAAATAATAGTATTCAAGTCGTATTCAACGATCCAATTAATCAAACTTACTTTGAGCAACTATGTGAACATTATTGTGTTGAGCAAATAAAAGCACAGCAACTAACTATCACCCTAAAGCAACACCAATCACTTAACCAGTTACTTCCTCAGTTAATCAGCATCGGGGAAATATGTGAACTCAAAAATAAAGCTCAGTCACTGCATGCAATTTATTTACACGCAGTAGCTGAGCATAACGCTAAACTGGATCAAGGAACGACGCTATGAATAAATCATCGCTTACACAGCAACAGCTCTGGATTGTTGCAAAATGGGAGTTCTTGCATTTTTTTAAATTAAAACAAGAAATTATTTCGAAGTTGATCATGCTCGCTATTGCTGGAGTTATTTATTTTTTTGCCACTGCAAACAGTCAACTTGAACAAGGTTATCATTTAGCAACCAACCTCGAGTTTAGCGTCAAAACAGAGCCTACATCGACACAATTTAAGTTTACCAAACATGATGATTTAACTGCCATCATTGCAAATTTAGCTGAGGATACTGGCTATGATGGCGTACTTAAGTTTGACCAAGCGACTCACTCATATACGTTAATAACGGCTGTAAAATCAGCATGGCAAACAACATTGCAATCGCTCCTTAGAGCGCAATTGCAACAAGCTCAATTTGATAGCTTAGGCTTAAGCGAGCAACAACGACTAGGATTGACGAAAAATATTTCAATTGAACATAGGGTACTTGACGAGCTTTTGAAAAATCAAGCTGATCGTAGTCAAACATACACAGCATTTGGGGTACTGATATTATTATTTGTTGCGATGTTTGGGATCTTTGGCCAACTCTTTGTCAGTATTACCGGTGAAAAGCAAAACCGCGTAACGGAGCAATTGCTAGCCACCATGACACCACAAACATGGATAGATGGTAAGCTACTTGGGCAAATATTACTTGCAGTAAAAACCATGATTGGCACCTTGCTATCGATTATTTTATCGATGCTATTTTTTACTGTTATCATTAAACAACAAGCCCTCAATTTAGACTTTATTAATTGGTCATTACTGCCTTGGTTGTTAGCCTATGCGATTGTAGGTCTTGGCATCTGCGCTGCATTTATGGCTGCGATCGCAGCGGGTATTGATGATCCTAATCACAGTAGTAAAAGTGCCTTAATGATGCTGCCATTGGCACCTATTGTGATTGCATTTTTTGTTATCGATGCACCAAACAGTGTTTTAACAATCGTGCTTAGTTACTTGCCGATCACGGCATTTGCGGTTATGCCGGTGCGTATGTCATTAGTTGAAATACCAATTTGGCAAGCACTCTTATCCCTGCTTCTCAGTATTGGCTGTTTTTATTACTTACGTGTATTTGCCGCTCGTATTTTTAAAATGGGTATGAATATGTACGCAAAAGAACCGAGTTTAAAGGCTATGTGGTTGAGTATCTTTAAATAACAAAACATATAGGCAGATAGCGTTGCGTTATCTGCTATTTAATGATTGTGAGTTTTGCTATTTATAAAATCAGTGAGAGCAAATAGCACACCTGATATCACAAAAGTAACATGAATTATTACTTTCCACATCAATTCATCACTTGAGTGACTAGTAGAGCTTATAAACACCTTTAACAGTTCGACTGCAGAAATGGCAACAATTGCGCTGATCAATTTCATTTTAAGACCAGAAAAACCTACTTTACCCATCCATGCAGGGCGATCTTCATGATTACCAATATTTAATTTAGAAACAAAATTTTCATAGCCACTAAAAATAATTATTAATAATAATCCTGCCAGTAATGCGGTATCAACCAAGGTCAAAATACCCACCAGTAGTTGCTCATTAGTAGCGCTAAATGTATTTATCGCCATTTGATACAGGTATTTAAAAAACTTCAAAAGTAACAGTACAATTGCAACGAGTAAGCCTATAAAAAAGGGAGCTAGTAGCCAGCGGGCTCGAAAAATAAAGCTTTCAACAAACTGTTCTAGTTTAGATGCAACACGAGGTGTGGTGTCAGGTAGTTGGCTTTGAGACATAATTATTCCTAAATTGATAGCTGGCGTAAGATAGCATTGATTAACATAAGTTTCTCATTATTTTACCGTCTCTTATTACATTATATTTGTCTTTACGATAAAAATATTTCGTTATCTTTTATTGTCATTTCGTTTAAGAATCACTTACCAACAGCATGTTGCTTGATTGGATCACTGTTGTTTTTGAATATAAAACAGCAGTCACTACATTTTTTAGGAATACACGAATGAAAAAAGCATTGCTAGCGCTTATCGTAGCGCCATTATTTGCAGTTTATGCAACTTTTGCTGTTGCTGACGATGCTGTTGAAGCTTCCGCCGAAACAATTAAAGAATACACTGAGATGTGTTTAAACTGGGCTAAAGACGACGACATCAGCAATGAAGAGCTTAAACCATACGTACTAAAGTGCGTAAATGATGAACTTGAATCAGAAGGCTATAAAAAAGTCACTGACGTAAAAATCTAACGTCAAAAATGCCTCTAAAGGCATAATTTTTGATATAAAAAAACCGGAATTGACACAAGAGTGTGCATTCCGGTTTTTTTGTTTTCAGAGCTTAGTATTCTACTCAGCGTCCTTTTTTGTTTTTGCAGCGGCTTTTTTAGGTGCGGCTTTCTTGACTGTTGCCTTTTTAGCGGCTGGTTTTTTCTTAGGTGCGGCTTTCTTCTTTGCCTCTTCAACCCACTTTCCTGCATTGAAATGTGCAGTCCAGCCTGTTGCTTTACCGTCAACCTCAGTCATTACATATTGTTCTTTATTCTTACGGCTATAACGAACAATTGCTAAGTTACCATCAGGATCTTTTACTGGTGCATCAGCTAGATAATAAAACTTAGGTGAAATACGATCTCTAAAACGCTGTAACTCTTCCACTTTAGGGGCACGAGTTTCACGTGATTTAGGGAAGGTATTCGCTGCTAAGAAAATACCTGCAGCGCCGTCACGTAGCACAAAGTATGCATCAGATTTTTCACACTCTAACTCTGGTAACTGAACAGGGTCTTCTTTTGGTGGCGCTGCTTCGCCGTTACGCAGTAATTTACGGGTGTTTTTACACTCATCATTACTACAGCCAAAGTATTTACCAAAGCGCCCTGATTTAAGCTGCATATCTGATGAGCATTTATCACATTCAATGATAGGGCCATCATAGCCTTTAATTTTAAACGTGCCCTGCTCAACGACATAACCCTTACAAGCAGGGTTATTACCACAAACATGTAATTTACGAGTTTCATCTATCAGGTATGAATCCATTGCCGTTTCACAAATTGGGCAACGCTTCATTTGCATCAATGTTTCGGTTTCGACATCTTCAACGTCAGCGGCAACCGCTTCATCACCTGACACTAAGTTCATAGTGGTAGTACAACGTTCTTTTGGCGGTAAATTATAGCCTGTACAGCCTAAGAAAACGCCAGTAGAAGCTGTTCGAATACCCATTTTTCTGCCACATGTTGGACAGTCAATATCAGTTTCGACCATTTCATTTTTACGCATCCCACCTTCATCTTCTTCACCACTGGCTAAAGTCAGTTGTGTAGAAAAATCAGCGTAAAACTTGTCAAGTACCTGTGTCCAGACACGCTCACCTTCAGCGATATCATCTAACCGGCCTTCCATTTTTGCAGTAAAGTCAAAGTTCATCAGATCAGTAAAGTTCTCAACTAAACGATCGGTGACAATTTCACCCATTTTTTCTGCAAAGAAACGACGGTTTTCAACACGGACATATCCACGATCTTGTATCGTTGAAATAATTGATGCATAGGTAGATGGACGACCAATACCACGTTTTTCAAGTTCTTTTACTAAACTCGCTTCACTAAAGCGTGCTGGCGGCTTAGTAAAATGCTGTTTTGGATCAAGTTCAACAAGGCTTAATATCTCGCCTTCTTTAATAGCTGGTAGTGATTGATCTTCTTCGTTCTTTTTTCGAACTGCTGGTTGTACTTTAGTCCAACCATCAAAACGTAACACCCGTCCTTTGGCTCTTAATTGGAAATCGGCGGCAGTAACAGTTAATGTTGTTAAGTCATATTCAGCAGGGACCATTTGACACGCAACAAATTGACGCCAAATTAATTCATAAAGCTTTTTAGCATCCGGGTCTACGCCATCTAGGTGACCAGATAATACAGTAACACTTGAAGGACGGATCGCCTCATGCGCCTCTTGTGCATTGCCTTTTGAACTATAACTAATAGCTTCTTTTGGTAAATACTTATCACCAAACTGCTGCGAAACATACTCGCGACACATTGCAACTGCATCTTTCGACAAGTTGGTTGAGTCAGTTCGCATATAGGTGATATAACCTGCTTCATACAAACGTTGCGCTAACATCATGGTCTTTTTAACGCCATAGCCTAAACGCGTACTCGCAGCTTGTTGCATTGTTGAAGTAATTAGTGGCGCACTAGGACGACTTTTACTTGGCTTTTCCTCAACACTAACAACTTTATATTCAGCTTGCTCTAAAGATGCAGTAGCTGCCATAGCTTGCGCTTCATTGACTGGCTTAAAGGCTTTATCACCTTGTTTGAACACCTCTAAACGAAGTGCCGACTCGGTATTTTTCACATCGGCATGAATATCCCAGAACTCTTCAGGAATAAACGCTTTAATTTCACGCTCGCGCTCAACTAACAAACGTACTGCGACAGACTGTACTCGTCCAGCGGATAAACCACGGGCAACTTTTTGCCACAATAATGGCGATACCATAAAGCCTACAACACGATCTAAAAAGCGACGAGTCTGCTGGGCATAGACCATGTCGGTATTTAGCTCACCAGGGGCCTCAAAGGCGGCCTGAATGGCATTTTTAGTTATCTCATTGAATACGACACGCTTATACTTTTCTGGCTCTCCACCGATAATTTCTTGCAGGTGCCAAGCAATCGCTTCTCCTTCCCTATCCAAATCCGTTGCGAGATAGATTTGGTCAGCGTTTTCAGCGAGCTTTTGTAATTCTTGAACAACTTTTTCTTTACCTGGTAATACTTCGTAATGTGGCTCCCAGCCTTTATCTGGATCAATCCCCATTCGAGCTACTAAATTTGTATAATCACGCTGTTTTTTGTACGCGGCCTTTTCTTCTGGTGCCATTTTACGTACTTCTGCAGGTGTTTTTACAGCAGCCGTTTTGGTTTTGCCTGAACCGGAGGTAGGAAGATCTCGTACATGCCCAATAGAGGACTTGACGATAAAATCGTTTCCTAAATATTTATTAATTGTTTTAGCCTTAGCAGGAGACTCTACAATTACTAGCGATTTGCCCATAGTTGCCTATTTCTAACCAAGTATTTTAAATGTGTTTTGCCCATTTACGGGCGCGAATATTTATAGGTATATCTACAAACACCAATTGTTACAAGCTTTTAATACAAACTTTTCTGCTTTTAATGAATAATTAAACAATTATTGTCGTTAATTTAGACAAAACGGTGTTTTAAGGTATTTGCAGTGGAATATATAGAATAGCAACAAAAATGCCAACCTTATGGTTGGCATTTTTTAAAACTAAACAATCTTAAGGTACTTTTGGATCATCTCTAACTGATACAGATAAAGATGAAACTAATCCTGATGGTGCTGTTGTTTTAATTTCTAAAAAGCCACTTGTGATATCATTGCGATTATCTGCAGGCTCACGACCAAGCGCAAATGATAAGCTAACCGGAACCCGACTCGTTGTATTCGGGAAGGCATAATTTTCTGGCTCGCCACTGAGTACACCATTATCCGTTAATATCGTTACTCCTGTACCTACAGGCAATGGATTATTAAATATATCAGCAATAAACACGGTCAAATTAATACTCTCTTGGCCGGTAGCTGACGTTAAATCCACTTCAGTTATTTGACACATTTTTTGGCTAGTTAAATCATTTTGTACCTTACGTACTAAGTTACTATTTATGTCACTATTAACATGTACTTCTGTAGCAGTTACGCCTTGTACATCAGTACATTCGTCGGCATATGTTACCAATCTAAAGTGAGCGTTATCACTCGACATTACGATCTCTTGATTTTGAAATACATTTATCATTTCTCGTGTACATATACCTGCTGCATCATCTTCTGGGCGACACAATAAGCCATTGTATAAACCATTTTGTTGAGTCCACTGGGCATTGCCATCAAAATCTATAAATTCCTCAAATTCATCCCCTGCAGAATTAGCCGCAGAGCACAGTTCAGCTGCGGTTTCACAATTTTTTCCACCAAATGTTCCATCTTCATTATTATCAATAAAGGCTTCTGGCTTATCAAAAAGATCATCAAAGAAGTCTTCTTCATCAAAATAACCATTGCCATTTAAATCAGAAAATGTTTCTTCACCTATAGCATAAGCGAGTACCGTTGCTCTCCCGCCTAAAGGTAAGTCAAACGCTGTATTATCATTATTTTTAATACCAAGCGGACATGGTAGTCCACTATCGCATTTATCTGCGATAGTATTTCCGTAAAAGCTGCGAGTAATTCCGCCCTCAACTATAAACTCAGCAAACGGCCGTGGGTTGCTACTACGCCACTTAACTGAACATCCCCCGTTAGATGTAGTACAACTGGGCTCAATAACCCCACCTTCGGTAATAAAACTAACCGCAGTTCCATCGGGCACTGGATTGTTAAAATGGTCAGCTAAGCGAACATTAACATCGACTTCAGTGCCATCAACATTTAAACCATGCACATTAAATTGCGAACGAGATAGTGAAAAACTATTTTGGTCAGCAATACCAGTGCTGACCACTAAAACATCAGATGGTGCTGTTACAATTACATTCTCACCATCAACGTTTTGCTCACTGGAAGCTATCACTTTGACTGGCGTTGGCACTACTCCTGATTGCACAACAGTTTGTACTACACCATCAGCATCAGTGAAACCTGATAACTGACCTAACTTCAATCCACCGACTTCCGTTGCTAACTTAAAGTTTACAGTTCGAGCTGGGAGTACATTGCCATTTTCGTCAATTAACCTAAAGCGAACAACAGAGGTTTCTTTTCTGTTTGCGCCGCCGGTACCTTTAAGCGCAATAACTGGTTCAGATACATCTAAAAACTCTAAAGAGCCAACATTTGCAGCAGAGACGTTCACTACCGTAGAAGCAGAAACAGTATTACCACCAGTAATAACTGTTGCTGTTATTAAGTCAGCGCCAACACAACCTTGTGCTCTATATGTTGAACGCGCAACACCACCGATACTAGTCACACTGGCATCTATAACAGCTAGGCCTGCATCAACACAACCTGATGTAAACTCAACAGATAATGGAGAAACGAAGGTTTCTCCATTTTTGCTCAGGTTTACTGAGATTAAAGCGGTTGAACCTGCTGATAAAACTTCTGATTCTGCCAAAGAACTATTGATACTAACATCAACATCTACTGCTGATATTTGAAATGCTTTTTTTATAGAGCTTTGAAGAACAGTAACTGTTATCTCGCCTGCACCTACATCCCTTCCAGGCACAAGGTCCAATAGTGCGATACCATTCTCATTTGATATAGCAGTACCAGTGCTTGGTGAAATAGCGCCAATAGTCGTCGTTGCAGTTACAAGAGTTTGTGCTAATGGCGTTGTTGATCCTTGCTTTGTTAATTCAATAAACACGATTGCTGCATCTTCGCCCGATATGCTCGTTGTTTCCTCGCATAAGTTAGGGTCTCGCGTCGTTCTAAAATCAGATTGGCAATTAATCAAAATTTTAAAAGCGATATCAGCATTATTTTGATTTGGGTCTATCGCATCCCCCCGAGTATAAAAGCCAATGGAAGACTCTACAGCTTCATATTGGGCTGTTATAAGCCCCGCCCCTTCAATAGTTCCTGTCGTGATATTGAGCGTAGCGACACCATCTTGATTTGTAAGTGCAGTGCCCGAGCTTGGCAGTAAACTACCAAGCGTCGAGGTAAAACTCACCACTCTATTGACTACGGGGTCACCATTTGAGTCTGTAACTCTTGCTTTGATAATACCGCTCTGCTGTGCATTAATTTCATTCGTGTCAGATAAGTTTACAGATGAAGTAAGGCTTAAATTGACATTAAAGTCTTCTGACACGCCTTGAACTGGAGCATCACCCGCAGCAGTATAAGTATAAGCATTCGAATTAATAACTTGCTGCGACTCAGAAAGATAACTAGCAGAAATGTTACCTGCTCCCGCTTCAGAACCTGTAAGTAAATCAAGTTTAGCAATACCTTCGCTGTTGGTCATAGCGGTACCATTTGAAGGGTTTAGAATACCAAAACCTGACACATTAAATTGTATTAGCTTAAAGGCCGCCGGCTGTTGATTTAATAGCAATTTAGCTTGAGCTACTGATGGTTCTGAAAAAGTAACGTTTCGTGTTGCGGTGTTATCTGATGAAAGTAAAGTAACAACCAAATCTGCTGAGGCACTTGCGTCTATGAGGGTCTCAAAGCTAAATGGTTGTGAAGTTATTGTTTCCCCATTATGAGTATACGTTGCTGTTGCTTCTCCAGCTCCGATGACATCACCAGCGGATAATTCAACCGTTGCTATACCAAGGTTGTTAGTTAAAGCCGTTCCAGAAGAAGGCGTTATTTCACCTATATTGTCAGCTAGATTAAAAGTGATTCTAACATTCGATAAAGGCTCTCCTTGTTGCTTTAATGTTGCTTGTAAATCCAGACTATTCAAAGTAGTAACTGTATTAGTAGGCTCTGCAGTTAATTGAGATAGTCCTTTCAAACTAAGTGTAAATGCACCTTGGTTACTTTCTCCTTGCCCACCCGTAGATGTAAAAGCAAAACTGCTATTAACATTGATGTCATTGCCGGTGTAAGTCGCCGTTATCTCACCAGCGCCTGCTTGTAGTCCAGCTGAAAGCTCAACAGTGGCTATCCCTTCGCTATTGGTAAGTGCAGAATTTAAATTTACAGCACCTATATTATCAGCCAAGGTAAAAGTGATTCTTTGCCCACTTGCCGGCTCATTATTTTTTAATAGAGTTATCTTTATATCTATCGGATCAGCTTCGGTTACTGCATTAATAGTTTCATCGCTTGCTTTTACGTAACCCTGAACAGATAAGGTATAAATGGGATCAGCAGTAGTACCATCATCAATTGTTCCACCGTCCTTTTCAAGTGTTCCACCGCCACCACACGCGGTGATAAAAAAACTCAACAGTATGACACTGAGCCATCGCATTAAAGGCATTGCCCTCTCCCTAGCGTTTGTAATTAATTATTTAAATATAAAATTTACCCAATATTAACCTATATCAAGCTTTAAAATCACAACTTTTATTACTTTTTTATGGTTTTTTTCAACAATATTTTTTTTCATATTTAGCGATTTTTTCTGTATAAAAATCTGCATGCTGGTAGGCTATGGCAAATTTATAAAAAATAGATTGTTACTATGTCAAAAATCCGTTCAATGAGTTTAACCACCCGTATCATGATAGGTATGTTTCTGGGGGTTGCTGTAGGCTTCATTTTCCAAGCAATATTAGCTGGCGAAGACGATTTTCTAATCCCACTTGGATTATTCTCTTTGCCAATTAAGAGCTTTTTTGTTGATGGTTTATTTCATATTGGTGGACAAATATTTATCGCCAGTTTGAAAATGTTAGTTGTACCGCTGGTATTTGTATCACTTGTTTGTGGTACATGTAGCTTAAGTGACCCGAAAAAATTAGGCCGTTTAGGCGGTAAATCAATCGCTCTTTATCTTATTACTACCGCAATTGCAATTACGGTTGCGATTACCTTGGCATTATTAGTTAATCCAGGGGAAGGGATTAACTTACCTTCTGAAGCGACTTATAGCGCAAAAGAAGCACCAACTCTTGCACAAGTAATCATTGGCATGTTCCCAACCAATCCAATTGATGCCATGGCAAGCGGCAATATGTTACAAGTAATTGTATTCGCATTGCTATTTGGTATTGCAATGGCTCTTGGCGGCAGTGCTGGTAAACGAGTAGCGGTTGTTTTTGAAGATTTAAACACCGTGATCTTAAAGTTAGTTACCTTATTAATGAATGTGGCTCCTTATGGGGTGTTCTGCTTAATGGCGAAGCTATTCACTACTATCGAGTTGAACTTGATAGTCAGCTTAGCTAAATATTTTGGTGTTGTGGTGGCTGCATTATTTTTCCATGCATTTATTAATTACAGTTTATTACTGAAATTTTTAACTGGATTAAACCCGATTATCTTTTTGAAAAAAATGAAGCATGCCTGTTTATTTGCATTTAGCACTTCAAGTTCAAGTGCAACAATGCCTATTACACTTGAAACAGCCACTAAAAAATTAGGGGCAAAAAATTCAGTTGCGTCATTTACAATTCCACTCGGTGCCACTATTAACATGGACGGTACAGCAATCATGCAAGGTGTGGCTACGGTATTTATTGCACAAGTCTTCAGTGTTGATCTAACAATTTCAGATTACTTAATGGTAATTTTAACCGCCACTTTAGCGTCTGTAGGCACCGCTGGTGTTCCTGGCGTAGGCTTGATCATGCTTGCCATGGTCCTGAATCAAGTTGGTTTACCTGTTGAGGGCATTGCCATCATTATTGGCGTTGATAGGTTACTTGATATGACTCGTACGGCGGTCAATGTCACAGGCGATTGTATGGTGACATGTGTGGTTGCTAAATCTGAAGGTGAACTAGATGAGGCAGTATTTAACGACCCAAATGCAGCCAAAGACTTAGAGGATTATCACAAATCAACTGACTAAAGTTGTCCGTGTATAAATGAAAAAACCCGCAAATTTGCGGGTTTTTTTATCATTTAATAACGGAAACCTTTATGGGTTTAGCCCTTTTAAACGAGACAATAATGATATACCGGTTTTGTTAACAGTGTTACTCAACCCGATAGCAAGCTTGTCGCTTAAGCTCTTTTTAACTTTATATTTAATTTTATATATTTGTCGCTCATCTTGATACTTAAGTAATGTGTCATCACTGGTTTCTATAGTATCGACTAGACCTTTTTCAAGCGCTTGAGTCGCAAACCAGTGCTCACCTGTTGCCACTAAGTTAATATCTAAACTTGGCCGTTGACTGCTAACAAACTGTTTGAATAAGCCATGGGTTTGCTCTATTTCTTCTTTAAACTTCTCCCGTGCTTTATCTGTATTTTCACCAAATAAAGTTAGGGTACGTTTAAACTCACCCGCAGTGATTTGTTCAAAATCAACATCGTTTTTCTTCAGAATTTTATTAAAATTTGGAATTTGTGCTATCACACCAATAGAGCCAACGATAGCAAACGGTGCGGCAACAATTTCATCAGCGACACAGGCCATCATGTAACCACCACTGGCAGCAACTTTATCAATCGCAACCGTAAGGTGAATACCTCTATTTTTAATGCGTTGTAGCTGGGAAGCAGCAAGTCCATAGCCATGAACCACCCCGCCACCACTTTCTAGCCTAACCAACACTTTGTCTTGCTTAGGATCGGCAATTGCAACAATTGCGGTAATTTCTTCACGTAAGCTATCGACTTCATGAGCATCCATACTACCATTAAAATCAAGTACATATAATCGTGGTTTCGAATGTTCATCAGTGCTTTTTTTAGCATCATTCTTTTGTTCTTTATGGTGTGCTTTTAATGCTTTTTTAGATAAGGTGCTTGCAATAAAATCATTTTTCAAATCATCTAACTGCTCAGAAATATCATCAATCTCAATCTCACCTTTTTTACTTTTAGGCTTTATCGCTGCAGCGACACTAATTAATATTACCGCAGCGGCGGCAATCACAAATGTCGCCGTTTTAGCTAGAAACAGCCCGTACTCATATAGAAATTCCAATCGTATTCTCCAAACAAAAATTTGACCTAATTTACCATTCAAACAAAAAAAAGCCACTTTTCAGTGGCTTTTCATTTATTTTAATACTCTAAAAAGTTAATCAGTGACAATCTCGGTATTTTGAATAGATAACGCACGACCTCGAGTTACTAAATAAGTTGCAATCTGTAATTGCATTTCACTTGTCACTGCAGCACTCGCTTGTGGCGATAATACCGAGCTGTGACCACCATCTGTAAACTTAACTAAATAACTGCTAGGCTCAGCATTTGGCCCTTGTGTAGTCGCCACAGTAGAAAGCACCATTAATCTAGCAAGTGTTAGCGACCCTGCAATTGGGTTATTGACGGTTGTTGGTGGAATAACTTGGTCAGGAAGATTACCTGCACCATCACCAACCACGACATTCATATAAACTGGTGTGCCAAGAGCATTCAAACTGGTCGCATAGTTTGTTGGATCTCCACTATCAAGGACCGTTTGTGCAGCAAATGCAAATTGTGTCATTACACCTTGGATCTTGGCCGTTTTAGCCGTTTCACCTGCAACACTTAATGAAGTTATATATTCAGGATAAGCACAACTTACATATGCTTGCTGGTTTTCGGCAAACACACCACAATTAGATACTGCATCAGTTTGTAAGTAAGTCGCAAATTCAGCTGATTCTGCCGTACCTGCGGCCAATAAAACAGAGCCTTGTACAAATGGCCCAAAAGACGCTGACTCTAATAAGAAACTGGCGATACCACCACCACCACTGGCAAGAGCAACAGTGTTCACTTTGAACAATCCATCAACTTGTTCATCGAGTGGCGTATTAGCTTGTGCTATAAAAGCGGGTGCTACTACAGCTCCTAATGAATGACCTATAAATGACACGTCTTGTGTATTCAATGACGTATCGTTAGTCAAGTTTAAGCCTAAACGCAGGCCTAGTAAGTCGGCCGCAGACTGTCTTAAATTGTCGCGCGCAACGAGTAATGATTGCAAGTTCATATACGCCAAAACAGAGCCAGTTGAGGCATTAAAATCATCTATACCATCATCATCCACGTCGATACCACGCTCACCATGAACCGGGTGATCAATGGCAACTGTTGCAAAGCCTTGAATGGCTAAACTAGCCGTTAATGCCAACATGTCTTCTTTTTTAGAAGTAATACCGTGCTGCATAATCACCACAGGCCAACCACCCGCAGGCATTTCAAGTGCAGACATACCAAGACTTTGTGTTCTGATAAAATTTATTACAGGCAAAATAGGTTTTGTTATCTGAACAGGTACTTCTTGCTGGCTTTGCACTTTAGGGATTGAGTTGTATTTAGTTAGATGTCTTGTTGTATCTAGTCCTAAATCACGTAATCGTCCATCACTTAATGCTGAGCAAGTGCCATCGCTGACACTAACTGGAGCTGTCGGAAAGTTTTCTCCTTCAGCTGCTTTATACCCTAATACTGCAACTGCGTTATCGCACATGCCTTGCCAGTATGTAGCAGCTAAATCTGAAATTTCTTTTCCTTCAGGCTGAGATAAATACATGGGTAATGTAACGCTGCCTTTTTGATATTGAACACCTGCAAATGCTGGCGAAAGTCCCGTAATACCTTGTGAAGCAAAGACTTGCTCAACCGTTAACATTGGTTGTTCAGGAATTTGAACCATTGGCGTTGGCAAGGCTGGATTTTGTAAGCTCGCTGCTAGCAATTTTTTAATAGTACCAAGCACTGGACCTACAGATTGAATGGTCATCGCTGCTGAATATATAATCTCATCTTTAGTGATCGTGCCGCCTGAAATAAGTACATTTTCATAGCTATTTACCACGCCCTGCAGCGCGAGTTGCGATTCAGTTACTAATGGGGCTTCCTGTTTTACTAATCCGTAGGTTGAAGATGGCTGGATTGAACGCCCTAATGAGTCTTTAAGCTCAGTCGTCAGCACATTAATATACGAGCTGCCAGCTTTAAACGGTTTTAATGGAATAATAGCAACCGCATTGCCACTTGCTTTAGTGATGAAATCAACGCCAAAGGTTAATTCACCTAATAATTTACATCCTGCTCCAGCGGGTACCGCTGCGCAATCTGCATCTGTTAAACTAGCGCCCATAACAACTTCAAAAATACGCACAGCTCCCGGCGCACCAGCCGAACTTTCATCAAGGCTCACATTCGCAGGAAAGGTAAGATCTACTTTATAGGGAACTTGGCTAGACCAGCCATCAAGTGCACCTAGTGCCAGTGACGGGTTAGCATAGGCGCTTCTTGGCACTGATGCACCATTAGCACTCAACTCACCGGGGATATTTATAGTGCCATCTTTTGTACCACTCATTAATAAATCATTTGGTACTGAAATAACCCCATTTGCGGGATCAAACTTCACTGTAGCTGATGGAATAACTGGTGGTGTATCATTTTTAACATCTTCTAACGTTTCACCGCCGCCGCAACCAGCTAGAGCAGCTGTAATTGCAAGTGAGAGTAGCATTTTTTTCATATTGTTTGCTCCGCACGTAATCTTTTTTTTATGTGTGTTGATAAATAAGTGTAGCTAATTTTGTTACTAATTCTTTTAAGTTTTCGCGTAATATTTAGTTAAAATAATGTAATTAGGTTATTAATAAGACATTAGACCAGTTAAAGTTAACGTAAAGTTTCAAATTTCGCCACCTTATTTTGCAATAAATTCGATAACTTGGTGTTTTGCTATGTTAAAATCAATCAAATTGATTTTTTGGACCTTTATTATGCAAACCTATAAAGCGGCTGATAATGCCCTACAAGACAAAGTGATCTTAGTAACTGGTGCAGGTGACGGCATTGGCCGAGTGGCTGCAATAACTTATGCCAAACATGGCGCAACGGTTATATTATTGGGTAAAACCACCAGCAAACTGGAAGCGGTATACGATGAAATCATTGCCGTTGGCGGGCCAAAACCTGCGATTGTACCGATGGATTTAAAAGGTGCAAGCAAACAAAACTTTCGTGATTTAGGCGCTACCATTGAACAGCAATTTGGTAAACTAGATGGCTTGCTCAATAATGCAGGAATAATTGGCTCACTGGGTCCACTTGAGCATTTTTGTTCATCAACGTTTGATAACATCATGAAAGTGAATGTTACCGCTCAAGCGATGATCACAAAATATATGTTTCCAGTTTTACGTAAATCTCCAAGTGCTTCAATTATTTTCACCTCTTCTGGGGTTGGTCGCCAAGGCCGTGAGTTTTGGGGCGCGTATGCCATTTCAAAATTTGCAGTTGAAGGAATGATGCAAACATGGGCATGTGAAGTTGGTAAAACGAATATCCGGATAAATTGTATTAATCCCGGCGCCACCCACACAGCTATGCGTGCCAGTGTCTATCCAGGCGAAGATCGCGATAAACTAGCCTGCCCTGAAGACTTAATGCCAACTTATTTATACTTAATGAGTGATGATTCAAAAGACGTCAATGGTCAATCATTAGACGCGCAAACAAAAAAATAATACCAGTCGTGTTAAGTTACTGACCATTTATAGCGACAGATAAATACAGTGATAACAAGGCAGGAATTTTGACATGTATTGCTCTACATAAAAAATCCCTAACGCAATTAGCACTTTATTTAGCCTGCTAGAATGGTTAAATATTTAAGTCGATTGGTATAAACCAAGTACTAAACATAAAAAGCCGCTAATTAGCGGCTTTTTTAATGCAAGGCAGATATTAACGGCGTTTAGTTTGTTTAACGCGATTATTATGTTTTTTGACTGCTTTACGAATTTGATTAATTTTAGCGCGTTTATCTTTGCGTTTTTCAGGCATAACAGATAATTTTGTTTGCGTTTCACGGCCAAGCTTAACTGTTTTACGTAAGTAATTTACAGTCTCTAAATCTAGCTCAGCCCAACCACCTTGTGGTAGACGTTTATCGAGCTCTAACTTACCATAACGAATACGAATAAGACGAGAAACCTCAACGTCTTGAGACTGCCATAAACGACGAACTTCACGGTTACGCCCTTCTGTCAGCGTTACATTATACCAGCGGTTAATACCTTCGCCGCCCAGTGGTTTAATAGTAAGAAATTTTGCCATACCATCTTCAAGCTCAACCCCTTTGGTTAAATTTTTGATAGTTTCTGCTGTTACTTCACCAAATACACGTGCTGAATATTCACGCTCTACTTCGTAACTTGGATGCATTAAGCGGTTAGCAAGCTCACCATCATTGGTGAACAACATTAAACCTGCGGTATTTATATCTAAACGACCAACAGCAATCCAACGTTCACCATCAACGCGCGGCAGGCGGTCAAATACTGTTCTACGTCCTTCAGGATCTTTACGTGTACATAACTCACCTTCAGGTTTGTTATACATAACAACGCGACAGATACGTTCAGCTTTTTCTTCAATTTTTACCGTATGGCCATCAACACGGATCTGGTCGGTTTCTTCAACACGATCACCCAGCTTTGCTACTTTACCATTAACACTGACACGATTTGCATCAATGTATTTTTCCATCTCACGTCGCGAACCTACGCCCGCTCTTGCTAAGACTTTTTGTAACTTTTCACCTTGTATACTCATTCGGATAGTTCTCTCACAGAAGGATCACTCAATAACTGGTCAATTTTACTTTGCTGCTGTTTTGGCAGTGGCGGTAAGTTATCTAAACCTGTTAACGAAAAATAATCTAAAAATTGTTTGGTTGTGGCATATAAAGCGGGCCTACCTGGCACCTCTTTATGACCAACAACATGTATCCACTCACGCTCGAGCAGACTTTTAATAATAGTTGAGCCTACGGTCACTCCACGTACTTGCTCTATCTCGCCCCGAGTTATCGGCTGACGATAAGCAATAAGCGAAAGAGTTTCTAATAGTGCACGGGAATATTTAGGCGCCCGTTCTTGCCAAAGGTTATTTAACCAAGGGGCTAAGCTGGCACACGCCTGAAATCTAAATCCACTACCGACTTCAACTAAGCGAATACCACGGGTTTGATAATGAATTTGGATCTGTTCAATCGCGAGGTTAATACGTGTCATAGACACACTTAACTCAGTTAATACGGTGTCTTTTAAATGCCGTTTACTGACTGGTTTTCCCGCAACAAAAATCGCCGCTTCAATGATCTCAACAAGCTGCTCATCACTGATTCGTTTCGTAGCCATTTTCGTAGCAGATTTTGTCACCATAGGCACCAAGACGTTGCGGTATATTCAGCGCGCTATTATGCCAGATCAATGCAAAGGTTGGAAAAGTTATTCTATAAAAATGTAAAATAGCAGCGATTAAAGCGCTGCTATTTTAGATAAACGAGCTAGTGCGTTACATTTTTAATCAAATTGTCGCACCTTGATATCGTTTCACAAACTCAGTAACCACTTCACCATTACAGATCAATGAGTTTAAGTTTGCTATTTTTTCTTTCACTGGAGCCAAACCTTGCTTCAAGGCAGTAATACATAGCTGTGTTTCTGCCTGTGAGTTTTTAGCAAACACTTCAATTACTTTTTCTTGGCGAACTTTATCATCCACTTTTTTTGCAATATCACGAATATCATCACCATTACACAAAATACTTTTTGAATAACGTGATAAATACACCCCGTGCTGGGCTGCAACTTTGCGTGCTGCAGTAAATCCTTCGTTAGCACTGATTGAGCATAATTTAGATTCAATTTTATGATCAGCATTATAATAATGTGCTGCACTGGCAGTCTCAGAGAAAGCAGTCGCTGCGACGAATAATGCTAATAATTGTAGTTTCATGATTTACCTTTAAGTGGAGTTATATTGTGAGCAATTTTTGCGCATTATATAGACCGAAGTTTACAAATCAACCGAATTATTTATTTAATTTTTTATTTAAAAAAGCGTTAACAATGTTTAATCAAAATTCATACTTTGTTCAACAATTGAGCGGCTTATTATTATAAATAAGCGCATGTACCATACGCTAATTGATGGTAGAATTTGCCATAATCTGCAAAAGATAACTCTAATTAAAGGTCAAGCCATGAAAGTAATTTCATTTAACATTAACGGGCTGAGAGCTCGTCTGCACCAATTACAAGCAATCATAGATAAACATCAGCCTGATATAATCGGCTTACAAGAAATAAAAGTACATGATGAAGCTTTCCCACTCGAAGATGTTCAAAATATGGGTTACCACGTTTATTTTCATGGTCAAAAAGCACATTATGGCGTAGCTATGTTATGCAAAACTGAACCTAAGTCTGTGGTTAAAGGATTCGCAACCGATACTGATGAATCACAAAAGCGCATGATCAGCGTCACTGTTAGCCAAGAAAATGGCCGTGATCTAACCGTAATGAATGGCTATTTTCCACAAGGCGATAACATTACTCATGAAACAAAATTTCCGTATAAGCGACAGTTCTACCGTGATCTAATGACTCACTTACAAAGCCACCACAGTAACGACGAGGATGTCATTGTCATGGGCGACATCAATATTTCTCCTACTGATCTTGATATTGGCATTGGTGAGGTTAATCGCAAGCGTTGGTTAAAAACTGGCAAATGTTCATTCCAGCCTGAAGAACGTCAATGGCTTGCAACCTTGCTAGATTGGGGCTTTACAGACACCTTCCGTGAACTTCACCCAGACACAAGCGAACAGTACTCTTGGTTTGATTATCGCTCTCGAGGCTTTGATGATAATCGTGGTCTACGCATTGACGTTATCCTAGCGACTCCAACTTTGGCTGCTCGTTGTATTGAAGCGGGAATTGACTATGAATTACGTGGTATTGAAAAGCCATCAGATCATGCGCCAATATGGTCAACCTTTAGTTAACGCTAATGGATAAGCTAACGACAATCCCGATAATAAGCATTGAACTTCAGGCAATTGCTTGGCTTGTTATCGGCAGTGTTTTTTGGTCGAGTGTCAATAAATCACACTACCAACATTTAATAACCACGCCAGCCCGTCAAACAGGCCTATTTGTCTGTGCGTTAGCATTTGCCTTATTGTGGCGAATTAAAGCCGGCATATTACCCGGTCTTGAACTGCATATTTTAGGTGTAACTGCCATAACGCTTATTTTAGGCTGGCGCTTTGCATTATTGAGCGCCACCCTAGCAAGTCTGCTATTAACGGCTTTCAACCAAATAAGCATTGCGCAATTACCTATCCACTTATTGTTAACCGCTTACTTACCCATTTTAGTCAGTTATGGGGTATTTATACTGTGTTATAACCTATTACCACGGCATTTTTTCATTTACATTTTTGTATGTACTTTTATTTGCGCCGCTTTCATCGCCTGCTTTAAGATTATCACCATTAGCTTATTTTATTATTTAACCGGCAATTACAATTGGTTTGAATTAAGTGAAAACTATCTCTATTTATGTGTCATTATTTGCTTTCCTGAAGCGATGTTAAACGGCATGGCCATTACCCTATTGATCACCTATCGCCCACATTGGGTAAAAACATTTTATGATAAGGATTACCTAGATCCATGAGTCTCGATTACCAATGCCCGCTCTGCCAACAATCGCTTGAGTTACATGCCAAAGTGCTAAAATGTATTAACAACCATAGCTTTGATACTGCAAAAGAAGGCTATGTGAATTTATTACCTGTGCAACAAAAGAACTCTAAGCAACCTGGCGATAATCTTGACATGGTACAAGCAAGGCGTGCTTTTTTAACCACTGGGCACTACCAGTTTTTACAACATGCCGTTGCACAGCGAGTTGCTCTGCAAGCACCACAACAGGTAATTGATTTAGGGTGCGGGGAAGGTTTTTATACTCATGCGATTGCCAATGCATGTACTGCACACGTTTATGGCGTCGATATATCAAAATCAGCGGTTAAATATGCTGCAAAGCGATACAGTAATTGTAATTTTAGCGTTGCATCAATCAGCCAAGCTCCATTTAATGATGGCTCAGCAGATGTATTAGTGAGTATTTTTGCCCCATTATTTGATGCTGAATTGGCTCGATTAGCAAAACCAGACGCTATATTGGTAGTTGCAAGCCCTGGCCCTTGGCATTTAAAAGAACTCAAGCACTATATTTACCGAGACGTCAATGCGCATACACCGATTGCTGCGCCTGTAGGGTTTGAGCTTATAGAGCAAACATTATTAGAACAACAGATAAGCTTGCCATTTAAAGATGTGAAGAACTTGATCACCATGACTCCCTTTGCTTGGAAGTTTCGTCCTGAACATTGGCAACAACTAGAACAACAAGGTGAGCAAGTCGTCACCCTGTCATTTTATGTTAGTCAATTTAAACGTGTTACAGATTCTCTCGGGTAAACGCGCGGTCCATTTTATCAAACATATCATTGAGTAAATGGGCCAACTCTGCATAACGTGGTTTATCTTTAGGGACATGCCCTTGGTAGCCATTGGCTACCATTTTTGTATGAAGCTCTTTATACCAATGCTCCATCGCAGGCTCAAGTACAGTATCTGCACGCTTGCCTAACCACAGCAATCCCTGTAGCGGTAGAGATAAAAAAAACAACGCGATAGCGACTGCTTGAGGTAAAAAACTGCTGCCTAAATAATTAATTTGCATAAATAAAGTGAGCATTGCCAAAATCGGCATTACTGTAATTGCCAGCTCGGTGGCTTTGATCACTCTAAACTCCGTGAATAGAGGCGCTAATTCTTTACGCATAGGCCATTTTTTTGCATATTCACGACCAGTTTGGACTTGTGACATCACACTTTTTTGCATCATGACTCCTAGGTGTCGCTGGTATATTTATTAATGTTACCGCAATGAGTGTATCATATTCACGGTAACATTCCTGTGTAAAATCCCTTCCACCTTTTTCGTCCAAAACGTGTTTTTGATCATGGTTTAAACTTACCTTAAAACAATTAATGAGTTAAAATAAGCGCACGTTAAGTCAACTAGACTTTAGTATAGTCATTACAGATATCCATAGCAATTTATCGACCAATGACTCTTTTACTTTAATCACTATGCTCGAGTACTTGGTTATATAACAACTAAGCTTAATGCGCAATTGTCAAAAAATGGGATCCTGTTATGTCTTCGCAATCATCACCTCAACATGTTCTTGTACTGAACTGTGGAAGTTCGAGTTTAAAATTCGCTATTTTAGATGCCACCACATCTGAAGAAATCATTTCAGGTCTTGCTGAACGCCTAGGCTCATCGTCGCCATCTGTGAAATACAAGTACCTTGGCAAAAAACAACTGATTGAACTTGCGCCTAATCAAGCTCACAGTGCAGCAATCGATACCTTAGTTAGCCTTATCAACGAACACCATTTAGCTGAAAACCTTATTGCAGTAGGTCATCGCGTGGTTCACGGCGGCGAGCACTTTACTAAATCGGTACTGATTGACGACGATGTAATTAAAGGAATCACTCAAGCCGCTACGCTTGCGCCATTACATGGGCACGCTAATTTATTAGGCATTGCTGCGGCGCAAGCATCATTCAAGGGACTACCGCAAGTAGCAGTGTTTGATACCGCGTTTCATCAAACCATGGGCAATGTTGCCTATTTATATGCCCTCCCTTATAAACTTTATACTGATTATGGTGTTAGACGTTACGGCTTTCATGGTACCAGCCATTATTATGTTTCAGGTCAAACAGCAGTCCTTTTAAACCAGCCTATTGAGCAAAGTAATTTTATCAGCGCTCACTTAGGTAATGGCTGCTCTGTGTGTGCTATTAAAAATGGCAAAAGTGTTGATACCAGCATGGGCTTAACTCCACTAGAAGGCTTAATGATGGGCACCCGCAGCGGAGATATTGATCCTGGTTTATTTAACTTTTTAACCACCCAACTTAACTACGATGCACAACAAATTGATGACTTATTAAACCAACAAAGTGGCTTACTGGGTATCAGTGAACTTTCTAATGACTGTCGTACAATAGAAGAAGCTGCTGTTGCCGGAAATGAAAAAGCCATTTTAGCATTGGAGATGTTTTGTTATCGTTTAGCAAAACAAATAGCCGCATTTATGGTGCCATTGCAACGCCTTGATGCGTTAATTTTTACCGGTGGTATTGGGGAAAACTCCGATATTATTCGTGATAAAGTAATAACACAGCTGAGCTATCTTGGCCTTGATTGCGACAGTGCAGCTAACCTTGCAGCCCGATTTGGCACACAAGGTGTTATCAGCAGTAATAATGCAAAAACAAAAGCAGTAGTAATGCCAACAAATGAAGAGTGGATCATTGCTCTTGATGCCGCCTCAATTGCACAGGAGTTATAATTATGGCACGTCGAATTATGCTAGTACCTATCTCTACTGGGGTTGGTTTAACATCGGTCTCAGTCGGGTTAGTGCGTGCATTAGAACAAAAAGCGGTCAAAGTTAATTTTTTCAAGCCCATAGCCCAGCCTCGCTCAGGTGAAACGGGCCCTGAAAAATCAACACAAATTGTCACCCAAGGTTCGCCTATTACACCACCTACTCCCTTTGCACTAAATTATGCAGAGCAAATGATCGGGGATGGTAAAGGTGATGATTTACTTGAAGAAATTGTTGAGCGCTTTGAAAATGCCATAGGCAACGATGTGGTCGCAATTATCGAAGGTATGGTCCCTACTCGCCGCCAACCTTATGCAGGTAGAGTAAACCGCGAAATAGCACAAACTCTCGGCGCTGACATTGTGTTTGTGCTCACTCCTGGTAATGACAGTAACGATCAAATTGAAGACCGCCTAGAAATTGCAGCCGGGTATTATGGCAGTGTTGACCATGCCCGCGTATTAGGCTGTATTTTTAATAAAGTAAATGCACCACTGGATGATGAAGGCAGAGCACGCGCCGATCTCGTGGAAGCACATAAACCCGACGAGCTTGACAATGAGCTCAATCGCTTAGCATCTTTACCTATTTTTAGAAAACATCCGTTTATGTTACTTGGCTCGATCCCATGGGATTTTGAGCTGGTTGCGCCGCGCGTTAAAGATTTATGTTCGTATTTAAAAGCTGACGTGATCAACGAAGGTGATATGGCTCATCGTCGTCTTCGCCGCGTAACATTTTGTGCCAGAACAGTGTCAAATATCTTAAATCATTTCACCCCAGGCGCACTGCTGGTGACCCCAGGCGATCGTTCAGATGTGTTAGTTGCGGCCTGTTTATCAGCCATGAATGGCACTAAATTAGGAGCTATCTTATTAACTGGTGGTTTTAAACCTGAGCCACGGATCATGACCTTGTGCGAACAAGCGATGGCCACCGGCCTGCCAATCCTCAGTACAGATGCTGACACCTGGCGTACTTCATTGCTACTGCATAACTTTAATATGGAAGTACCGTGCGATGACGTACAACGAATTGATAAAGTAAAGCATCATAATGCCAGCCATATTGATTCTGACTGGTTAGATACGCTTGCTAAAAGTGTCGGCAAAACTCGTAAAATGTCACCTCCAGCATTTCGTTATTTACTCACGGATAAAGCCCGCCAAGCGGCAAAAACTATAGTGTTACCTGAAGGCAATGAGCCTCGCACAATAAAAGCCGCCGCTATTTGCGGTCAACGTGGTATTGCGAAGACCATTCTATTGGGCGATCGAGAAGAAATTGAACGTATCGCTATACAACAAGGTGTTGAGCTAAACGAAAATGTAACCATTATCGAACCTCATGATGTGATCAACGACTATGTTGCGCCTATGGTTGAAATTCGTAAAAGCAAAGGCCTGACTGAAGTGGTTGCCCTTGAACAGCTCCAAGACAACGTTGTGCTTGGCACTATGATGTTAGAGCGTGGTCAAGTTGATGGTCTGGTTTCGGGTGCAGTAAATACAACTGCCAACACCATTCGTCCGCCGCTGCAATTAATAAAAACCGCACCAGGGTCATCATTAGTCTCGTCGGTGTTTTTTATGTTGCTGCCTGATCAAGTACTGGTATACGGAGATTGTGCTATTAATCCTGATCCAACCGCTGAGCAATTAGCCGATATTGCCATTCAATCCGCAGACTCAGCCGCCGCATTTGGTATTGAGCCACGAGTAGCGATGATAAGCTACAGCACCGGCACATCAGGCACTGGGGCTGATGTAGAAAAAGTCCGTCTGGCAACAAAGTTAGCGCAACAAAAGCGCCCTGATCTGATCATCGATGGTCCATTACAATATGATGCAGCGATTATGGAAAATGTCGCACTTAAAAAAGCACCAAATAGTCCAGTGGCTGGTAAAGCGACGGTGTTTATATTTCCAGACTTAAATACCGGGAATACCACTTATAAAGCGGTGCAACGAAGTGCTGATTTGATAAGTATCGGCCCAATGTTGCAAGGTATGCGCAAACCCGTCAATGACTTAAGCCGCGGTGCTTTGGTTGATGATATTGTCTATACCATTGCGCTTACTGCCATTCAAGCGGCACAAGCCGAAAATATTTAATACCATGGGTAAAGTGATTGCGTGGTGATCACTTTACCCTGAGCATTTCTTTAGCTAATAATAATTATAAATAAAATAAATAACTTAGCGTTGTTATACCTCCCTATTCCCAACCTTATCCACAGAAATTGTGGACAACATTGCTCTTTTATTTAAGTAAGATAATCTATACTATTGATCAGTATACACAGATGGGAAGTCTCACAATTAAAAAAGGGGTAGCAATGTCTAAGCAAACGTTACAACTGCATAGTACGGCCTTTACCATTCATAGCCTTGATGTTGATAGCGAGATCCCCGCTGCTTTATTCAAACAATCAATGTTTATTATCGCCAAAACCAACGATGAGTTATCTATTGTTTGCCCTAGCCAGTTCGCCATTGAAAGCCTTGATGCTGAGCACGATTGGCGCGCGTTAGAAGTGATCGGTCCACTTGGTTTTTCATTAACCGGAATAATGGCAAATATTTCTGGAGTTTTAGCCAGAGCAAATATCTCTATTTTTGCTATTTCAACCTACGACACCGATTACGTTTTAGTAAAACAACAGCGTATTAAAGATGCCATCAGCGCGTTAAAAAAAGATGGCTATCAGTTCCTCAATGAGCCCAAATTAACATAATGAAATACACGGATATTAGTTATTTACCACAACGTCAGTTAGCGGCTAACAGCATTGCAATTTGTAGCCCTTTTAGTGGTAAAGTTGCCCCATTAAGCGAGCACCCAGAACCCTTCTTTAGCTACGGCACACTTGGCCCAGGGATTATGGTTGCCCTGAGCAATCATAAAATATTAGCGCCCTTTGATGGTACATTAATGCAAGTAAAAAATGCCGGTACTGAATTTATTTTACAAGCCAACAATGGCTTAAAAGTACTTCTAAATTTATATTTAGACCAACAGCAACACATTAAACACACTCATATAGCCCAACTCAACGGCAGTAAAATAACCAAAGGGCAACGGCTCGCTTATTTTGATCTTAGAGATCTCAATAGCCCCTTACTTGCCAGCCTTATTTTACTTAACGGGCATCAACTTAAACCAATACATTATTCTTTATCTCAGGTTACAGCTGGGGTAGATACTCTTTTAACACTAACTAAGAAGTAATTAATATGACGACTCTTTACGGCATTAGTAACTGCGACACTATAAAAAAAGCCAAAAAATATTTAACCGATAACAACATTGACTTTAATTTTCATGATTACCGTAAAGACGGCATAAGCCTTGATATGATCACTGAGTTTGCAACGCACATCGACTGGCAAGATCTGGTCAATAAACGTGGCACAACCTATCGCCAATTATCAGATGAGCAAAAACAGAACCTTGATAAAGACACTGCCTTGACAATTTTGGTAGCACAACCGGCAATGATCAAGCGCCCAGTGCTTATTCACAACAACAGCTATCATTTAGGTTTTAAATCAGCGCAATACGATGAGATTTTTGCATCATGAATCATCCCGTCATCGAACTTGCGCAAGCCTTAATACAGCGTCGCTCAGTCACCCCCGAAGATGCAGATTGCCAAACTATAATGAATGAGCGATTGGCACAGCTTGGTTTTAATATTGAATCACTGTTTTTTACTGACACCCAAAATACATGGGCGCGAAAAGGCGACAGTTCACCGCACTTTTGCTTTGCAGGTCACACTGATGTAGTACCAACTGGACCAGAAAAGAACTGGCAGCACCCGCCTTTCTCTGGCTTTCTAGCCGATGGCATGTTGCATGGCCGTGGTGCGGCTGATATGAAAGGCTCTTTAGCTGCCATGGTGGTAGCAACCGAGCGATTTGTAACTAAACACCCCGATCATAAAGGCTCAATTTCTTTTTTAATTACCTCTGATGAAGAAGGCCCTTTTATCAACGGCACCACGCGAGTAATCGATACGCTGGAGGCCCGAGGTGAAAAAATAGATATGTGTTTGGTTGGCGAGCCTTCATCGCGTGATGTACTGGGTGATGTCGTTAAAAATGGCCGCCGAGGCTCACTGACTGGCTTTTTAACTGTTAAAGGCATACAAGGTCATGTGGCTTATCCGCAACTTGCTCTAAACCCGATTCATATTGCAGCGCCAATGCTTGCCCAGTTGAGTCAAACGGTATGGGACAACGGCAATGAATTTTTTCCTGCTACTAGTTTTCAGATTTCAAATATTAATGGCGGTACGGGAGCTGGCAATGTGATCCCAGGCGAGCTTGAAGTGCAATTTAATTTTCGCTTTAGTACCGAAGTAACTCATCAGCAACTCCAGCAACGAGTTAACGACATTCTGGCTGAATATGATTTTGCATACGAGCTGAGTTGGATTGTTAACGGTCAGCCATTTATCACCGAAGGCGGCCCGCTTATTGATGCGACGGTTGCAGCCATCAAATCAATAACTGGCTTAAATACCGCACTTGAAACCACTGGCGGTACTTCAGATGGACGTTTTATAGCACAAACCGGCGCTAAGGTTATTGAACTTGGACCACGTAACGACACCATTCATAAAGTGAATGAGTGCGTTAATTGTGATGATCTCATTGCACTTGCTGATATTTACGAGCAAATTCTAGAGCAACTTTTAACATGATCCCTGCTAAGCTCACATCGCAACAGTTGGCTGAGTGTGCCTGTGGTAAAGACGAGCTACTGCTTGTTGATTATCAAGCTCATAAACTGCATAAAGACATTATTGATGACTTTATGCAGTTGCAAAATGCAGCTCGCGATGCAGGCTTTGCACTGACTATTGCATCAAGCTTTCGTAACTTTGAACGTCAAGCATTGATTTGGAATGCTAAATTTAATGGTCATCGACCTGTGCTCAATAAGCAGCAACAGCCAGTTGATTTAGCCTCCATGACAGACATTGAAAAATGCCATGCCATTATGCTTTATTCAGCCCTACCGGGAAGCAGTCGCCATCACTTTGGTACTGATCTGGATATTTTTGACAAAGCCAGTGTTTCTGATGACTATCAGCTGCAGTTAGAGCCGCACGAATACCAAGACAATGGCCCTTTTGCAGCGCTGACCAAGTGGCTTGATAGTCATATAGAAAAGTATGGCTTTTATCGCCCTTATCAACATGATTTAGGCGGCGTTGCGCCTGAACCTTGGCATATTAGCCACATAGTGCAATCTGACATTTTACTACAACATCAGAGTTTAACCGTATTAGCTGATACTATAAATAACAGTCAGCTTGCCGGCAAAGCTGCTATTTTGGCGAATTTGCCGCAACTGTATCAGCGTTACGTGCTCAATGTCAGCCCTGCGGTTGTTTAGCCAGTAAAAAAACCAGCACAGCGCCAAGAATAACTGCGCTGGCAATAACAAACTGAATGCTTAGTTCTTCCGCTAAAAATAACATCCCTGCCAGTGCAGCTATCACTGGCACACAAAGCTGAACCACTGCGGCTTGACTGCTTTTTAATAAGGGTACGGCAACATACCAAACACTATAGCCAATACCCGACGCAAGAGCACCAGATGCACATGCAAGCACGATCCCCTGCCAACTGATCCCCGATAAATAACCAAAACCCACGATCAACAATATCGGTAATGCAAATAAACTACGCACAAAATTAAACGTTGTGGTTTTCAGTGGGGATAGGCACACTTTTCCGCGAATACTGTATATCCCCCACGCAATACCGCTAATAGTCATTAATAATGCAGGGCTCATTGACGGCATCGTTGCCGATGGCAGCATTAAATACACAAAACCAAGGACAGCGATAATAAATGCACACCACTGTACAGTTGTGAGTCGCTCCTTGTTGAAAATCCCCCAGCCAATCATAGTCAATTGAACAGCAGAAAATAAAATCAACGCGCCAGTTCCAGTGTCCAATTCTACATAGGCAATTGAAAAACATAACGCATAAACCAGTAAGCTAACACTGCTGCGCCAACTACCACGTTCATGCTCTGCATTATTAAGATTGTTATCTTCCCTAGCTAAAGACTCTGTTGGTACTGCTTGTATAAGGAAAATAAATCCTAAACACAATGCGCCACTGAATAGCCGCAAAGCTGTGAAATTCCATGGATCAATGTAATTTTGTGCTAATGCCATACGACATAAAAGAGAATTAGCTGCAAATGCCACTAGGGCGAGTACCGTAAACAATGTTGCTTTCAAAGTGATCCTTAGTTTTAATCTTGCTAAGCATTAAACCCTATGAGGTGAGTTATTCTATCGTTTAGTAGTCGGCAACCACTCGAGCCATTAATTTAATCAACATAATAAGAAAATCAGCTACCTGTTTGCCTGAAGTATCTATTTATACAGGATTGCCATAATAGCGCAAAGCTTACCTATTGTTTTGATCATTCGAATGTATCGTGCAACAACTCAGTGACCAATGATCGCGTAACTATTTCTTATAAACACGGTGATTACTACGCTTTTTTACATTGTTTAACATCTCCTCTGGATTAGATTATGCTAATCTGTATTAACGCTTATAAAAGGAGTGCCATGTGCAACGCAGTGTTATTTTTGGCTTTTGTGTCATGCTAAGTGGATGCAGCACCATTGGGTTTAGTGATCTGTTTTCAGATTACGCTACCCAAATGAAGCCTGTACGCCAAGCTATTAAGACCAACAATATCGACCAAGCCCAACAGCTTTTGCCGACTAATGGGCAGTCACATAGTAACTACTTGCTCAATCAATTAGAGCAGGCCCGTTTAAGCAATTTAAATAATCAAAATGAGGCTGCAAAACCACAGTACGAAGCGGTATATCAGCAAATGGAAATAAAACGCCAAGCAGCAAAAATACAAGTAAGCGCAGGGCTTGAACAAAGTAACGCCCTTTTAACCAATGATTCAGTCATTAGCTATACGCCAGCGGCTTATGAAATGAGTATGCTGCACAGTTACCAAGCACTTAATTATATATATCAACATAATATCGAAGGCGCATTAGTCGAAGTTCGCCGTGCAAATAAAGTACAAACAGATGCGTTAACGGCTAATCAAGACGACATAGATGCTAGCGTGAAAGCAGCACAAAAACATTACCCAAGTATGGATGAGGTGATCAAAAACGTAAAAAATGGCTATCAAAATGCGTTTACATTTTATCTGTCAGGTTTGCTCTATCAAAGTAATAAACAATACGATGATGCATATATAGATTATAAAAAGGCACTAGAGATCAACCCTGAAAACACCTATTTGCAGCAGGTTGTGCTGCAATTAGCAAAACAGCAAGGGTTTGATCAAGATTTTTCCGAGTATAAAAAACGCTTTGCTGAATTACCAAAACAAGTCGCCAACAGCGGTGACGTTGTGGTCTTGATCGAACAAGGTTTAGTGCCAGAAAAAGATGAATTTGTGTTGCGTCTGCCTATTTATACATCCGGTGGTGATGCCCGTTTTTATAGCTTAGCGATGCCCGTTTATAAAGATAGAGCTTATATACCAGCGGTTAGTGATATTAGTATCGGAACACAGATTTTACCTTTGAGTCCATTGGTAAGAATAGAAGCGTTAGCGGCTAAAACACTTGAAGAGCAAACACCGGCAAGAGTATCGAGGCAAATACTGCGGTTAGTCGCTAAAGAAAAAGTACGGGCAGAGCTGGCTAGAAGTGGCGGCGATGTGGGTAATATACTCGCTAATCTATACAACCTAGCCTCTGAGCAAGCAGATACCCGCAGTTGGTTAACTTTACCTAATCAAATAAGTGTTGCGCGCACCCAGTTAACAGCAGGAGACCATGTTTTAAAACTTGCCAATCAGAAAGACATAAACTTTACGGTTAGTAAGCAAGGGTTAACCTTGATTTATCTAACCTCTATTAACAACTATTTTAATTCCCATGTAGTGCAACTTTAGGAGCTATCATGAAATATTTAGTGCCATTATTAACGGTCTGTCTACTTGCTGCCTGTACCAGTAGACCGACTACATCAGGTATAAGTGTTGAACAAGCTTCAGCGCAATACCAACAACAGCTAAAAGTCGATAATCCTGCACTAGGTAAAAAGCTGGCCATTAGTGATGTAAAGACTCGCCAAACGAATCAATTAACTGATGTTGTTGTCACACTTTCGAGTCAGTATAAAAAATCACAATATTTACAGTATCAATTTACCTGGTATGACGGCGATGGTTTTGTGATCAAAGGCAATCATTCTCCTTGGCAATCATTGACTTTATTTGGTTTTGCTAACGTGCAACTGCCTGGCCTTGCACCTACATCTGATGCGGTTACATTTTCATTAGCGGTACGCGAAGTATCGACACAAGCACAAGAATTTAAAGATTAAAGGACACCATTATGAATACAGTAAACACAACTAAAAAACCAACGCTTAAAACACTCTCGGGTTTTGCGTTGTTAGGTTTGAGTGCGCTTGCCCTCAGTGGCTGTGCCAATAAAGCCGTAGTCAGCTACGGAGACGCACAAGCTGTAGAAACAACTGATATTAACTTCGGTTCAACTGACTTACAAAAAGTCGCCAGTCAAATGACGGATTCACTGTTGGCATCACCTGTGGTCGGCACATTAACAGCTAATACTCGACCAATCGTATTTGTTGAACGTATAAAAAACAAAACCAGTGAACACATTGATACTGAATCAATTACCGATTCAATTTCAACACAATTATTGCGCAGTGGTAAATTTCGTTTTGTTGATATGGGTCGCGTAGAAGCCGCTCGAGAACAATTGAACTTTCAAAATGATGATGCCCTAGTAGACCCAACTAAAGCGATTGCATTTGGCCAACAAGTTGGCGCGCAGTATATGCTTTATGGCAACCTGTCGAGCATCGTAAAATCGAATGCTGATAAAGCCGACGTATACTATAAATTCACAATGCGCTTAATGGATTTAAAAAGTGGCTTAGTAGAATGGGCGGACGAAACAGAAATTCGTAAAACCCGCGAAAAATCAACCTTTGGCTGGTAATTCAGCTGAGGAGGTAAATGATGAATAAACTCATACTTGGGCTGTGTACAGCCCTGCTCATCAGTAATCCAAGCTTTGCCGCATACGAACGCAATAAAGCCGTTCCTGTCCAGCAAGTACTATTTGGCAGTGTTCAATCTGTACGTAATATTACCGAGCAAGAACTTGTTCAAGACAAAAATAGTGGCTGGAAAACCTTTGGCGGTGCATTACTTGGTGGCGTTATTGGTAACCAATTTGGCGGCGGCAGTGGTCGCACCGCAGCGACTATTCTAGGCTCGGTCATCGGTGGCAGTGTGGCGAACAACAGGCAACAAAGCAGCCATTATAATCAATACCATTTAGTCGAGTTAATGATCAAAGTTGAAAACGGTGAACAATTTATGGTGGTACAAGACAAAGACAATCAAATGATATTTAGAACTGGCGACAGCGTGCGCTTAGTGTATTTATCAGATAATACAGTCCGCGTTGATAAAGCCTATTAAGCTATTACATTAAACTAAAAAGCGAGCAGTATTAGTGCTCGCTTTTTAGTATTTATACTACGTTAGCTTTGTCTGTAATCGCTAAAAAAGCGTTGCATCTTACTCATAGCAGTCGTTAAATCATCTTTGTTAGGTAAAAATACCAATCTGAAATGATCTGGATTTGGCCAGTTAAATGCTCTTCCGTGAACCAGTAAGATCTTTTCTGCTTTGAGTAAATCTAAAATCATTTTTTCATCATTTTTGATATTAAAACGCTCAGTATCTACTTTGGCAAATGCGTACAATGCTCCTTTTGGTTTTGCACACGAAATACCTTCTATCGCATTTAAACCACGCCATGCAATATCACGTTGTTCGTATAAACGCCCACCGGGATTTATTAAATCATCAATCGACTGTACGCCACCTAATGCTTGCTGGATCGCATATTGTGCCGGCACATTGGCACATAAACGCATAGAGGCTAAAATATCTAAACCTTTACGTAAATCATCCATCAATGCAGTACGGCCACTTAATACCATCCAGCCCATACGCAAACCCGCTGCGCGATAGGTTTTTGCTAAGCCATTAAAAGTAATTATCGGCACATCATCACACAGTGCACCAATGGAGCTGTGCGTGATCCCATCGTATAAAATCTTCTCATAGATTTCATCACTCAATAACAATAATTTATGTTCACGTGCAATATCAATTAACTGCTGTAAAAGTGCGTCGTCGTATACTGCACCCGTCGGATTATTAGGGTTGATCAGCACTAATGCTTTAGTTTTTGACGTGATTTTACTGCGAATATCAGCAATATCAGGGAACCAATCTTGCTCTTCATCACATAGGTAATGGACTGGATTACCACCCGCAAGTTTGACTGAAGCGGTCCACAATGGATAATCAGGTGCTGGGATCAACACCTCATCATCATTATTCAGCAAAGCTTGGGTCGTCATTTGAATTAATTCACTGACCCCATTACCAATATAAATATTATCGACGTCTAGGTTATATAAACCACGTTGTTGGTAGTGCTGATAAATAGCCACACGGGCTGAGTAGAGGCCTTTGGAGTCACAATAACCTTGGGCTGAATACAAGTTACGAATAATATCGCGGTGCATATCTTCAGGCATATCAAACCCAAATGCCGCAGGATTACCAATATTCAATTTTAAAACTTTTTGGCCTTCATCTTCCATTTTGCGAGCCTGAACTAACACCGGCCCACGAATGTCATAACAAACGCCTTGTAATTTATGACTCTTTTTAATTTCTGACATTTTTACCTCTACTAGTGGAACAGCTAGATTAACCTAGTAGAGGGGCTAAATACCAGTGGATTTAATACCTCAAAACTGAAATAAATTCACGTCTGGGTATAGCTAACTAACGGCTTTGTAACCAATCAGTTAACTTAGCGGCTGATCCGGCAACTTGGTTGTCAAGCTGCTGAGCTGCCGCAAGCGCCTGAGAAACATCATTATTATTTAAGCTTTGTTCAATTTCTCTGGCCACCTGAGATAGACTGCTGGCACCAAACTGCGCGGCATTTGATTTTAAACTATGAGCATGGCGACTTGCGACTTGGATATCACTATGTATTGTAGCCAATACTTCAGAGCCTAATCGTTCAAATTCAGCACAACAAAAAGTCAGCGTATCGCTAAATTGCTCGCCTAATAACGATTCCATACTTTCCAATGCGCTTTCATCAATGACTATTGTATTCATTATTCATCCTTTTGTATTTAGCAACACTAAACCAGTAACTTATACTATTTTTATACTTTATCGTTCTATAGAAAAAAAACCAACTAATTGTCTCATTAAGCGTATAATTAGCGGGTTTTTCAACTTATTGCTACTAAACAAGATTCTTTTATGTCCCGTTCTTTGTGTGTTAATTGTAAATTTAGTCTACAAACGTGTCTTTGTGAAGATTTGTCGGTACTGGAAAATAAACTCAAAGTTATAATTTTGCAGCATCCTAGCGAAGTAAAGATCACTAAAAACACCGCCCGTTTACTCACATTGTGCCTAACGCAATACGACATCATGGTAGGAGAAACGCAGGCTGATTTTGCACAACTAAACACACTACCCGTTGCCACAACTGCATTACTCTACCCTGATGATAATGCCATCTTACTGGATGATGAAAGTACCGCAGCACCACAATTTAAAAGCCGGTTAAGTCATCTAATTGTAATCGATGGCACCTGGAAAAAAGCATTTAAGATCATGCAACTTACCCCAGCCCTTGCGGCTTTTAAAAAGGTCAGCTTTACGACGATCCCACAAAACCGATATCGTATTCGCAAAGCTCCCCGTGCAGATAGCCTCTCCACATTAGAAGCGGTTGCACATAGTTTAGCCTTGATTGAACATATTAACCCTGAGCCTTTATATCAGGCACTGGAAGCGCTCAACAGCAAACAAACCCAGTTTATGCCTGAGCATGTTAAAGCGCGTTATCAAGCCAAATGAGTGCCAGCAATCGCTTAAAGCGCGGGTTTTACCGCCAAGGACCGGATTACCGATTTGATGACCAAGTTGACTTTAGTGATATCCGCGATACATTTGGTTTTCGTACTATGGTGGTGGGTAAATGGGTCACCAAAGAAGAACGCTTTATTAGTGCTAATTTAATTTACGACGCACTAGCCGATTTAGCGCAAATACTGCAAGTGCCGCCAAAGACCATTGGTCTGAGGGGGAAACTCAATTTTGCTTTTGGCCATGGCGGGCAACAACACGTCCAAGCACATTATAATAGCCGTACTCGTACCCTTGCGCTGGCAAAAAATGCAGGCGGTGGCGCGCTGGCGCATGAATGGTTTCATGCGTTTGATCATCACATAACTAAACACATATTTCCCCAGCATTCGCCACAGCATTTTGCCTCTAAACTTTGGCTGGAGCACACGATTGAGCAAAGTCACCCACTAAACTTAGCATTAAATAAGTTTTACCAAGGGGTATTTCTAGAACCAACCGGTCAACACGCTAATCAGTATGTATTAGATTGTATAGAATTTGATAAACGCCATCAGCAGTTTTATATGAGTATGCCTGAAGAGTTAGCTGCACGTAGTTTTGAAGCATGTATTGCTTGTAATGAGCAGATCGTTAATCACTTTTTAGTCTCTGGGCTCAATAACTCAGCGCTAATTTACCCTAAGCGCGATAGCTTAAAAATTTGTAATAACGCGCTCAATGATTATTTTTCCCAATTAGGTCAACTACTTTTTCAAGATCATTGACAAATACGGTGGTGGTTTCAAGATTTTCTTCAAGCCACTGCATGTAATCGTCAAACGGTAATGGCCGTGAAAAAAAGTATCCCTGACCAACTTCACAGCCATAGCTTTGTAATTTAGCCATACTTTGGCTATCTTCTATCCCTTCAGCCACTACGTATGAACCCAGTGATTTGGCAATATCACAGGTAGCACGACAAATTGTTTGATCATTTTTAGAGTATTCAATATTCATTACAAATTGCTTATCTATTTTTATTTCATCAAAGCCCATTTTGCTCAAATACGCGAGTGACGAATACCCCGTGCCAAAGTCATCAATTGCTATTTTAACGCCAATTAAACAGTAATCATTCAGGGCATTTTTTATATCAACCCCCTCAAAGAGTGTTGCCGATTCCGTTAGTTCTAACATTACATTAGCCGGGTTGAGTTGATGCTCATTCAACAACGTTATAAATAACACGGGTAAATCTTTACGCAGCAAATCTTTAGCCGAAATATTGATAGATACAATATGCTCAGGCAATAATACAATCATTTTCTTTTGATATTGCAGTGCTTGCGTAATAACCCATTCGGTTAAATCTGAAATTATCCCTGATGATTCAGCAATAGGGATAAATAAATCAGGGGGAACATTACCCAACTGTGGATGCTCCCAACGTAATAAAGCTTCCGCGCCGTGCACTTTACCGGTGTTTAGATATATCTGCGGTTGAAAAAATAAACTAAGCTGATCGCATTCAATGGCTTCTTTTAAAGCTGATGCAATCGCAATGCGCCGTTGCGATAACGTCACATTCTCTATATTAAACATATGCCAGCGTTCACCATGAAGTGGTTTAACCGCCAATGCTTGCAGCCCTCGCTGGACTAGTTGTAATGAGGTACTGGCATGTAAGGGATAATTTGCTACACCAATTTCAACTTTATCAATTAAGTGAATGCGTTGATGAGTGAGACCCTCAGCAAAAACGCTATTGATCACACATACAAACTGCTCTACTTGGCTTAATTCTAACTTGCCGACTATTACAACCCCATAGGTGCTGTCATCTAACCTGGCAATACAACGGCTATGCTGAAGATTAGCTTCAACACACAGCACATTCATTGACGCTAATTGCTGGGCTAATTTGCCCATGGTTAATTTTATCTGCTCATTTACATGCTCATAGCCAAAATTTGCCCGAGCATTAATCAGTACAGCAGGCCTAAATAACAGTAAAGAATGCTCTGTTGATAATTTCACCTGACTATCAAGACGCTCTATTAGTAACTGTTTATTAGGTAATTTTGTATCGTCGTCGTGAGTGAGGCTGTAGCTATATTGCATAACACACTTACGCTCGTGAATGAGTAACACCATCACAAAAGTAATTACATTTAGCACCAGTAACATATCATTAAGTTGCTGTATCTGTGCACCTGCCACCAGCGTTGCTTGCCAACATAAAGTTTGTAAAACCACTGCAAACCAGACCAGTACAAACTTAAATTGCATCGCTTTTTTGGTATTACTAAGCCAATAAAAAAATAAATAACTCAGCACCACCAACATAGAACCCAAACACACGGTCACTACAGCAAACTGCACTGATTGCTTCATAAAACAGCTAAATAGTGCTGCAACACAAAATAAGCTTATATAAACTGTTAACTTATCTTGTCGAGCGTTTAAAAGATTTTGCGACTGTAAATAATGAATAAAGTAAAAGTTGACCACCCCTAAGGCTATAACTTGAAATGAAAACTGTAACTTTGTGTACCATAAAGACGCAAATTCAATATTAAAGTAATTCAACACCCCTTTTGCTATTAAAAACTCACTTAATACACACACTAGGTAAGCAAGTAAATAAAGCGATTTTGCTTGATGAGATAAACCGTATACAGTGCCAACAACGGCAAGACACAGCAGTAATAGCCCGGTAATTAAAAAGAAATTTCGCAGTTTCTTGTTTATCAAATTGGCAAATTCATTACCAGTTGCAAGGCCAATGCTCAGCCTGTCATCTTCACTATGGCGAGCGTAAATTACAGCCCAACGAGCCTCATCTTTAGGTAACAGTGCGTGTGGCAGTACTTTATCAACATAACGGTATGCATCATTTTTTACTTCAACTAACGGGTTGAAACTCTCATCAAGAATATAAAAATTAAGCTGCGCTAAATGGGAATTGTCTGCATAAATCACCTCAACTTTTGATTGCGACCGTTTATTTAAATCAACAATAAACCAATAACCTTGCTCTGCCTTGATACGAACATGTGATAAATCTGTTTTTGAATCGGTAGTTACAACTTGTTCTAGTAAAGGTTTGGTAGTTTGAAAGGGCGTATTTGCTGGCACTAACCAGCCACTGGCAGGCACTTCATCAGCCATCACAGACGCTGTAGCAGTAATGCTTAACAGTATTAAAAAAATCTTTATACAATATGCTCGCGCTAATATGCTTGCCTGATCCACTGTCACTCCATGTGCATTGAACAAATAGTAAATTATAAAAAGATAATTAAAGTATGGAGGTATTAAATGAAATAGCCAGTAAATAACCTGAACCGTGGATAATATATCAATAAAATGCTTAAGCAGTTTTTATGGTAGTAAAATCGAGTGAGTGTATTTCCAAGCAATAAAAAAGGCCTATCAAGTGATAAGCCTTTATTTTAAAACTATATTTTAATTAGTTACTATCATCACTAATACGACTTGCAACTGCGCTGGTTTGATCTTTATATTTGGCATCTTTGCGTGTATTGTACGGATTTTCAGCAGGACCTGACATGGTCTCAAAGCTCATAGCGCCGATTTTCATCATGGGCCGCAATGCCAACGGCAATTTACCGGAGTTATAAAACTCTAACACGATATTACCAGACCAACCGGGATCAATCCGATGGGCAGTCACATGCACCATTAAACCTAGACGTGCCAAAGATGAACGGCCGTCAAGCCAGCCAACGATATCTGCCGGCAACGTGACTTTTTCATAGGTCATCGCAAGGGCTAATTCACCTGGGTGTAAAAAGAATGCATCGCCCTCTTTTAACACGATTTCATCGCTCATTATTGATTCCATTGCTTTATTAAGCTGATCTTTCGGACCACTTAAATCAACATAAGCTGCTGTATGATCTTGAAATACACGAAACTTATTACCTAAACGTAAATCTGCCGTTACCCCAGAAATCATTTCATCGGTCGGACTTGGCTCAATAATAATACGCTGTTGGGCAATATATTCTTTAATATGGGTATCTGATAATCTCATTAGTTAATCATCCGTAATCACAATTTCGACTGAATTATGATGGGGTTGTTGATAGTAAAGCATACTGGCAATCAGCCGCGCAGCGTCAGCATAAGTTTCACTCACCGCAGCCTGATTATCCATGGCGATTAATTTGCCTTGCTCTGAGTATTCGCGAATATCAATCGCCAAAGGAATTTGCGACAACACTGGCACACCATGACGCTGAGCTAATTTTATTGCGCCATCCTTTCCAAATACATGGTTTGGTTCGCCGCAGTGTGAGCACAAAAAATGACTCATATTTTCAATCAAGCCCAATACTGGCACATTCACTTTATTAAACATGGCAATGCCTTTTTGCGCATCAGCAAGTGCTAAATCTTGCGGAGTCGTCACAATCACCGTGCCACTGGCAGGTACTTTCTGACTCATAGTAAGTTGAATATCCCCAGTTCCTGGTGGCATATCTACAATCAGGTAATCAAGCTCACCCCATGCAGTTTCATTTAACAGTTGCGTTAATGCGCCCGACGCCATCGGTCCGCGCCAAACTGTGGCATCATCACTAGGCACTAAAAAGCCAATTGATTGTGCTTTGATGCCATTAGCGTCAAATGGTAGCAATTGCTTGTCATTTTTAGCCGTGGGTGTTGCTCCTTCAAGGCCTAGCAACATTGGAATAGACGGGCCATAAATATCCGCATCTAAAATCCCCACTTTCGCGCCTTCAGCTTTGAGTGCGCCCGCTAAATTTACCGCGGTGGTTGATTTACCCACACCACCTTTGCCTGATGCAATCAACACAATATGTTTTATCGCTTTGAACTTACATGCTTCAGTCAGCTCAATGCTTGCGTTAATTGTCACTGCTTGATTAAGTTGTTGGCTTACAAACGCTGCTACCTTTGGCATTTCAGATAACGCAGCAAATGGCAGCGTTAAATGAAGCAATATTGATTTATCATTTTTTGATTCAATGCTTTTAATGAATTTTTCATCAATGCCGACAGCAAAAGCGGCACTGCGATACCCTGCTAAGGCAGTAAGAATCGGTTGTTTTTGCACCGATTTAGAGGAGAATAGTTTCGACAATCCAAACATAACAATAAAATAGTGTTTCTTTGATGAAAATTGCCTCGGAATTATGTAACATTCAGGGCATTAACACCAGTCAATTAATGAAAATCGGCCAACCACGAAGGTGTTTCCTTTAGGTTTGCTGATAATATTATGATTTTCATCCGTTCCTTAACAGGAACCGTCAATTCGGAATGATTATGGCACAGCGAAAGATCCTCATTACCAGTGCATTACCTTATGCCAACGGCCCAACACATTTAGGCCATTTATTGGAATATATTCAGACTGATATCTGGTCACGTTTTCAAAAACTACAAGGCCACGAAGCTTATTATGTTTGCGCCGACGATGCCCATGGCACGCCAATTATGCTCAATGCACAAAAGCAAGGGATCACGCCGGAAGAAATGGTAAAAAATGTCAGCATTGAACGTCAACGTGACTTTGCAGACTTCAATATTAAATTTGATAACTACCACAGCACCCACAGCCAAGAAAACAAAGAATTCAGCGAGCTTATTTATAATCGCTTAAACGATGCCGGTCATATCAAAAAGCATACTATTTCACAGTTATTTGACCCTGAAAAAGGCATTTTCTTACCCGATCGCTTTGTAACTGGTACGTGCCCAACTTGTAAGTCTGAAGACCAAAATGGCGACAGCTGTGACGCATGTGGCGCAACATATAGCCCAACAGAGCTTATCAACCCGCGCTCTGTGATGTCAGGTGCTGAGCCAGTACTTAAAGACTCTGAGCATTACTTTTTTGACCTGCCAGCATTTGAAGGCATGTTAAAAGAGTGGCTTCACTCCGGCACTATTCAGCAAGAAATGGCTAACAAACTAGACGAATGGTTTGCCGATGGCCTGCAACAGTGGGATATCAGCCGCGATGCGCCCTACTTTGGCTTTGAAATCCCTGGTGCGCCTGGTAAATATTTTTATGTCTGGCTTGATGCGCCAATTGGTTACATGGCCAGCTTTAAAAACTTATGCGACAAACAAGGCATCGACTTTGATGCATTTTGGCAAGAAGGCTCTGACGCTGAGCTTTACCACTTTATCGGTAAAGATATTATCTACTTTCACAGCTTATTTTGGCCAGCAATGCTTGAAGGCGCAAAATTCAGAAAGCCAACCAATGTATTCGCGCATGGTTTTGTAACGGTTAATGGCGCTAAAATGTCTAAATCGAAAGGCACGTTTATTAAAGCGCGTACATATTTAGACAACCTCGACCCTGAGTTTTTACGTTATTACTACGCTGCTAAACTTAACAGCGGCATCACCGATCTTGACTTAAACTTAGAAGACTTTGCACTACGTGTAAATTCAGACTTAGTTGGTAAAGTGGTTAACATTGCCAGCCGTTGCGCCGGTTTTATTACTAAAAAGTTTGACGGTAAATTAAGTGACACTGTCATGGAGCCGCAATTATTAGCTGAATTCCAAGCAGCTACCGATACCGTTGCTCAGCACTATGAAAACCGTGATTATAGCCGTGCTATTCGTGAAATAATGGCGCTTGCTGATAAAGCAAACCAATTTATTGATACCTCAGCACCATGGGTATTAATCAAAGACGAAACGAAACAAGAACAAGCTCACCAAGTGTGTTCGCTTGGGCTTAACTTATTCCGCGTGCTAATGACTTACTTAAAACCAGTATTACCGGGTATGGCGGCAAACGTAGAAGACTTCTTAAATGATGATCTATCTTGGCAAGGCGCGCAAACTGCGCTTGTTAGCCACCCGATCAATAAATTTAAACCGTTAATGCAACGTGTAGAAATGGATAAAGTAAATAAAATGGTCGAAGAATCAAAAGAAAGCTTACTCGCTGCAAAAGACAAAATCGATCCAAACAGCCCTTTGGCAAAAGAGCCTATTGCAGCTGAAATCGAATTTGACGATTTTGCCAAAGTAGATTTACGTGTAGCTAAAATAGCCAAAGCAGAGCACGTTGAAGGCGCTGATAAGCTACTTAAACTAACGCTCGACTTAGGCGGCGAAACACGCCAAGTATTTGCTGGTATTAAATCAGCTTATGCGCCAGAAGATATTGAAGGCAAACTAACGGTTATGGTTGCCAACCTGAAGCCACGTAAGATGCGCTTTGGCATGTCAGAAGGCATGGTACTAGCAGCAGGCCCTGGCGGTAAAGAAATCTATATTTTAAACCCAGACGACGGCTCAGAGCCAGGTATGCGTGTAATGTAATTCGACTTTAACTAGTTAACACTAAAAAGCCGTTGTTTTAAACAACGGCTTTTTTAATTGCCACAACAAATTGTTTTTCCAGCACATAAAATTGTAGGTGCTGAAGTTAGCGACCTGCGGCTACCCGGTTAACTTAAAGTTTGGATGACCATAGCCAAATCATATAATTGGTAAAAGAAAAAATTATAAGTGGCATACCGAAAAACATTAGACCAAAATAAGGCCCTGTTAGTGCTGATATTAAGTAGTAACCTACACCTTTAAAAGGCTCACCTGAAATTAACTCAAATATACTTCTTAAAAAGCTCGATAAATACAGAGCTAGAAAGCCCATGCCCAAACCTAAAAGCTGTACTTGGTACTTTTTGGTTTGTCTGTGAGTTATTGGAGCAAAGTAATAGCCAACTATAAACCCTGAAAGTGCGCAAAAGCTACCGACGAGATCTGTGCCCAGCCAAATGAATAGTGGCCAACTGGCGAAAGATAAGATGACTGCATATTTCAGCCTTTCAGAAACTCTCAATATGGGCACCATGTTTAGTTAAGTTAACACGCGCATAAATTGCGGAAAATGCTTGGCTATAATTAGCGAAGAATGAGCGCCAGCCAAGCGTTTGAAGTCATTTCTGATGCGTTTATTATACCTTCTTTATCGGTAATTCACTTATTTTATAGACTCGAAAAGGTCCCATACAAAAAGTGATTAAGCCATCATTTTTCTTCGGAGCTCGGTAATTCACAGTAATATAAGCCTCATTTATCGTATCAGTCTTAATTGTAAAGGTTGATACTTTATAATCAGCTAGCTCATGATTGCTTTCAAAAGCATGTGGTTCAGAAATAATTGTAGGAACATACAAGGTTACCCTATCAATTTCACCTAGAGAGATTACAGCTCTTACAGCCTCAGCAACACCATAATTAACAGGGTAATAAACCGTTATTTCTGATAAATCAGCGAAATTATCTTGAGTTATAAACGCCGCTACTTTCTTTATTTCGCTTTTTTTATCACAAGAAAAAGTTGATATTGAAGTAAATAAAAATAACAAAACTAAAAGTTTCACTGAGCTTCCTTGAAGGTATAACAATTTTATCTACGACATTTATCTTTTTACAAACAGAAAAATATCCATATATTATAATGCATTTATCTTAGCTATCAAACAGATACCTGTAAACAACTAGTTAACTTCACCTCATTTTTTACAAATGCAGCAATATACAAAAATGCTAGAGATCAGTAATATCTGACAAAATCATAAACACTATTTTTATATACAGTTTATTGTTAGGTGAGAGTCAACAACGCTAAATTTAATCGCTAAGCTATTTTAAGTTTTAGCGCTGTTATTTTTTGCACTACTATCTTTTATCAGTGCTATCCTTTACCAGACTATAACAGCGCTTACTATTACTGTAATTCTTTTAGAAGCCTGTTTTTACGTGGTAAATAATAGTCATCGTAATCCAGTGAAACTATCACCCGCTTTGCCCTTCCGAGCAATTCAGCTCTTGGTACTAAGCCTATTACTCGTGAATCAGCACTGTTATCACGGTTATCCCCCATTGCTAAATACATATCTGTAGGGATGATAAGTGGATCAAAATTTTGCATATAAGAGCGCTGCTTAGCGAGTTTTACGGTATGTTTTATGCCATGCAAATTCTCTATTTCCACTCGGTTTATGGCGGTTTCAGCTACAGTTTCGTAATTAAGCTTTTCACCATTAATAACAAGTTGATTATTAACTAAAGCAACAGTGTCGCCCGGTACACCTATTACTCTTTTTATTAGGCGATTTTGTGCAGCAACAGAATCAAATACAATAATATCACCGGCCTGTGGCTCGGCTAGTTTAACCAGCGAAATTTTAGTAAAAGGCACTCGTAGGTCATACGCCATTTTATCTGTCAATATACGGTCGCCCTCAACAATGGTTGGCTGCATTGAACCTGTGGGTACTTCGTACCAGTCAGCCACTGCACTTCTAAGAACACACATCAGCGAGATAAATACGATTAACGAGCGGTTATTTTTCCATATTTTATAAAGGTATTTCACAGTTTTGTTCCATAAGTTAGTATGTTATTTAATAGACAAAGCAGATATTTATCAGTTCAATCAACTTTGTAACAAGGCGTGTATTACTTTTATTAATTAAGGCTTATAAACTAATACCAGTCGTTTTTCGTAGTGATTTTTTAGTTCTTTTGATGGATACTATTTGGAAACAAATAATAATAACTACGTATATATGGAAATTACACAAGACAGACCAGCGCAAGCTAGCAAAGCTAAGTTTTGCTTAGACTTACTGCCAGGTAAATTAATCGACATTCAGTTCACCAACCCATTAAGTGTCAGATTTAAACTCTCTTTAGTTGGCTATGAAGCTGGTAAGTATTTAATTTTAAAGTACCCTGTCCAAGCAAAAAAAAGCCAATATGCTGATGTGTTAAAAGAAGGCAATGGCGCAATTGTACGCTATATAGTCGAAGGTGAACGTGGGGAGTGCGTCGCTTTTTCGACCACTATATTAGCTATTTCTTTTCGACCAGAAAAATTACTTTACCTTGCTTACCCTAAGAATATTGAGAGTAGGCAACTGCGTGAAGTCAGCCGTTTACAAACCCATATACCAGCAAAGATTAGCATTAATAAATCGCATACTTATGACAGTGAAAATCTATTGCAAGGTTTGATCATCGATATTTCACCGACTGGTTGTCGCTTTACTGTGCATGTTAATTCAGGGTTTTTAGCGCTTAAAAAACGCCCCGTGTTTGTGCATGTTCTATCGCCTATCGACAACAGTGCCGTGGTGATCAGTGCGCATGTGCGCAACAATCAAATGCAGGGAGATCGTTTAAGTGTGGGCATCGAGTTTGCCGCACATGAACAACAAAAAATGCAAAACTTATTGGCCGCTTACACGATAGACATTGCTTAATAATTGCATGCTTAACAAATGAGAGTAACTAAATGTACTCTCATTGATAGCTCGTTATTGGTTTTTCAACTGCTGCTTAGCTTTTTCAAGCTCACCTTCACCAATACCAAGTGAATCAGCGGCTTCTTTGATTAAATGAGGCTGAGTCATTACCAAGCCCATTAGTGCTTGTAACTTCTCTGGTGGAATACCGAGTTGCTGCACAAGTGCCATTGCCATCATTGGGTTTTGAGTAAATGCTTGAAAAAGTTCGTGTACTTTTTCATCGCTAACATTGTGCTCTTTTAATGTTGCTATAATTGGGTTCATGTTTTTGCCTTAAATCGCTTTATAGTTGCCCATAGTTATATGGGCAAATATTGGTTTTTAAACTACTGAACTAATAATACAACTTTTCCGGCATTTTCGTTTCGTTCAAGAATCGCGTGTGCCTCACCAGCGTCTTGCCAAGGCAACGTTTTATAAATATTAAAATCAAACTGTTGATTTGCTATATCGTCATAAAATTTTGCTACAAACTCATCGCGTAGTTGGCGTTTAAACGCTTGACTGCGATTGCGCAGTGTTGAGCCATGAAACGAAATACGCTTTTGTAACAAGAGTGCAAAATCTACTTCTGCGAAGCGACCATCTAAAAATGCCAGCATAATTATTTGGCAATCCATTGCAGCGATTGCTGCATTTTTACTTAAATAGCGCCCAGATACCGGATCAACAATCACGTTCGCCGTTAAACCATGGTTTTGCATGTAAGCAACAAAATCGTCGGTTTTGTAGTTGATTACATGATCGGCACCAAGCGCTTTGGCATGTTCGCACTTTTCATCGCTACCTGCGGTAATAACAACCGTTGCCCCAATACGTTTAGCCATTTGTATAGCTGCCCCACCCACGCCACTTGCGCCTGCATGGATCAGTGCTGTTTGCCCTGCTTGTAACTTACCAAGTTGAAATAACGCACCAAACGCGGTTAAATATACTTCGCTGATCGCTGCACCTTGCGCCATAGTTAAATCACTTGGTAAAGCCATTAATTGTGCGGCATCGACCGCCACATATTCGCTATATGCACCGCCTGCACACAAAGTAAATACCGCTTTATTAAGCCAGCTTTGATCAACCTCGGTGCCAAGCTCAATCACAGTGCCTGCGCATTCAAGCCCTAGAATGGGGCTGTCGCCCTGTGGCGCTGGATACTTACCTTGACGTTGCATACAATCAGCGCGGTTCACGCCGATAGCAGCAACTTTAATTAACACTTCATTAGTTTTTAATTGCGGTTTAGCGGTGTCGCTTAATGTTAAATGCTGATCTTGATGAGAAATAAATTGCATTGCAGCTCCTGAATTGATGAGTTAATCGATTTTACGCCACACTTCGGCTTCAACTAACTTACCATTTTCTGTTAAAGAATGATGCCACAAATCTCCTTCAATTTTGTAATCAAAAGCCATGGTTTTGCCAAGCAACGATTCAATGTTACCGTAAACAAAAGTCTCTACAAATTGTTGGTTTTTTAAGGTGTACTGCCCGCCACCTGCATAATGAAACTGGCCATTTTTTTGGGTGATGTAATTAAAATGAGTGGCGGTTATTAGTTTAACTGAGGTCAACTCTGGTGCTTTGGCAGTCACATAACCTTGTTCAACTGCATATTTCCCTTCCACAAACTCCCAACTACCTAATAGCGGGTTAGCTAAAACCAGCGGTGAGGTGATGAGTAAACTTGCTAATAATAGAGATTTCATGATTTTCCTTGGATTTTGTTTTATGAAACTTTACCTTTTTACACGCCCAAAATTAATCAGACTTATGGGTAATAACCCCCGGCTAAAATCGCCAACTTTGTTTGTATGGATACACATCAGCCAATTGCCCAGCATTGATATCAGCTTGGCACTGCAGCCAAAAATCAGGACTAAATAAGTCTTGATGTTGCTGGCAAAAATGACTAAATGCTTGCTGATCAGCACTAAAAAACACTTTAAACTGACTCGGGAATACATCATTTTCGGCAACATCAAAGTAGCTTTCGCTGCTTAGTTCATCAAAACTATTTTCACTGCTCGGTAAGTCTCTAAAGTTACAATCCGTTAATGGGCAAATTTCATCATAATCATAAAATACCACGCGCCCCCAACGGGTCACACCAAAGTTTTTCATCAACATATCACCGGGGAAAATATTAGCCCCGGCTAACTCTTTAATCGCCTTGCCGTAATCAAGCATTACATTATTCAGTTGTTTATCGTCACATTGATTGATGTATAAATTAAGTGGTGTCATTTTGCGCTCAACGTATACATGCTTAAGCACTAAGGCTTTATTTGCAATAGCCATACTTGAGCCGATACTCGCTCGCATATGGGTAAGCAATTCATCGCTAAAACGATTTAAATCAAATGCTAAATAGCGAAATTCATGAGTGTCGACTAAACGGCCGACTCTATCCGCTTGTTTTACAAAGTCGTATTTTGCCATCACCTGTGCTTTGGTTGATGTTTTAGGCGCGCTAAATTTATCTTTTATTACCTTATAAACATAATCTGAGCCAGCAGTGGTAAATACTAGCATCACCATGCCTGGCGTGCCGGGGGCAATAATGTACTTATCATCTATTGGACTATTGTTGGTGGTGTCGACCTTATAGCGATAAAACTCTGTTTTGGCATGTTTAATAAAGCCAATGGCATTGAATAATTCAAATCGTTGCTTATGTGGCATTAGCACTGATAAGTAATCTACGTAGCGCGCGGGTTGGTCGGTATCAACCATAAAGTAGGTGCGAGCAAAGCCGAATAATAAACTCAGTTGATCTGCACCCATCATCACCGCATCAAGCTTTAAACCGCTTTGGGTATGTAAAATAGCGACAGCAAAGGGCATGTTATCGCCATTTTTAGCGATACAACGACCTATTAAGTAGCAGGCTTTATTTCTAAAAAACAGTGAATTAGCGTATTCAATATAGCCATCGTTTAAATTCATCAGCTCATACACTTGACGACATTGCTGCTGCGCACCTAACGCCAAAGTACGCTGCAAAATATCAACATCATGAGCTAAATCTGTAAATCCAACCCGAAAAGCTTGTCGATAAATAAGTTGCTCCACCGCCTGGCTAAAGCCATTTTGCAATGAAATACGACTTACTAAATTATCAAATGGCCGAGATTTAGCGCGGTATTTGGCTTTTAAAACAAATAAGTGCACGGTGCGAATTTTTTTATCATCCCAAATCGAGCCAAAAGTTGAATTAAAAAATGTATGCGCAATCGGTTGGTTTTCATGATCTTGCACCATTTGGCCATAAATATGCTTTGCCTGCTGCCACAGTCGCGGATCGTTGAGCTCTTTAAATGCAATGACTCGCACCGCTTCACTAACATTTTTAACTTGCCTTTCATATACTTGTAAACGCTCACGCATTGCCGATTGTACATTTTGCCATTGCCGTTGCTCAAAACGACTTTGTGCACCTAAGGTAATATTTAAAAACTCAGCAAACATCGCTTCAAAGCCTGCGAATACGGCACGCGCTAATTTGGTCGCAATGACTTGCTCAATTGCGTTGCTAGTTTGAGTCGATAACGTATTTGCTGTTTTTAGCTCTAGCATATTTCTATCACTTATGATGACTATGTCTATTTAGTGGTTTACACACCTTAGCAAGCACGCTTTAATTTAGATAATTAATACAGCGAATGAATAAGATTGATCAAATGAATATAAGAAATGTCGATCTCAACTTGCTTGTGTACTTAAATGTACTGATAGATGAGCGAAATGTCTCGAAAGCGGCAAATAAATTAGCATTAACCCAACCTGCAATGAGTAATGCACTAAAACGTTTACGTGATTTATTTGACGATCCGCTCCTAGTTCGTGCCGCAGGCTCTATGACTCCTACTGCAAAAGCGCTGAGTTTAAAACCTGAAATAGAAGCGCTGTTAAAAATGGCTGAGGCAATAACCCAACCCAGTGATATGTTTGATCCAACCACTGGCGAACTCACCTTTAGAATTATGGCGAATGATTATTTAGAATCAACGCTAGTCGCGCCTTTTATTACCCAGCAACTCAATAAACATCCAGGACTTAATTTTGATGTGCTTAGCCCCAGCGATGTTAGCCTGCAAGATATGGAAAAGGGCAGCATTGACTTAGCCATCAATCGCTTCAACGGCCTACCACGGTCTTTTCATCAGGCCAGTGTCTGGCGAGATAACTATTGCTGTTTAATGCATCCAGCTAACCCATACTTAAAACAGCCTGATCTAGAGCAATACTTAGCGTCAGAGCATATTTGGGTAAATCGTGCAGGCTGGGGGGCTGAAGCTGCCGTCACGAATAAATCAGGTAGCCAAAAGCTGGGATGGGTAGACGAAGCTCTTTGGCAGCTTGAACAAACCCGTCATATTCGGGTGTTTACTCGTCATTACATGGTGGCAAGTTTACTATGCCAATCGCCACAACTGATCGCCACACTACCAAGACGACAAGCAATGCTGCTAACTAAACATACCGAGTTAGTGATTAGTCCTGTGCCGTTTCAAATTGTCCCAATTGAAGTAAAAATGCTGTGGAGCCCATTACTGCATCATGCCAGCCCACACCAATGGTTACGCCGCGAACTGCAAGCGTTCGCTAATACGATTGCTGATCGCTAGAAAGCTCTAATTAAAATGGAGCTCTCTCGTTATTATTGATTAAATCAATATCAGTTATTGAAAACAACAATTTCATAAATAGTGTGCTTAGGGCTACAGTGAAGTCATACCAAATGAGTTAACCACTAACACTGAGAGACAACATTATGATGCAAACTACAGCAAGCTTCACCCAACAAGACGGATTATTTATCGACGGCCATTTACATGCGTTCATCGAACAACAACTTTGTAAGCAAACCACCCTTGAGTGTAATGATGTTTACCAAGCATTGGCGACTCTGGTTGATGAATTTGGCTGTCAATGTCGTAAAAACAAACATTTTGACAATGACAGTTTAGATGTACAAACGTTATTGCATGCGTATCAAGTTGAGCATAATCACCCGCATTGTCATGTTGATGCACAAACAACAACTGCGGTATTAGATGAATATTGCTGTCAGGTGCCAGCTATTATTGTTGTTGCTTTAATGGATACATTAAGCGGTACACCAAGCGATGAACACAATGCAAAAGCAATTTATCAACGTGCTGCAACACTGACTAATCGCCCTTGCATGTATCGTGCAAAGCTCTACAACGCCAATGCAGCGTAGTTCATGAAACTTTTAAACGCTCGATTATCCTTTGTGTAAAATCACTGCAACTGAGGATGGTCGAGTTTTGCTGCTCTGCCTGTAAATCAAAGGTCACTTCACCGGCTATAAATGTCTGTTGCAAAGCCAGCTCTATACTGTTGGCCGCTTCGTGCCAATTCATAAACTGTAGCATCATCACCGCACTTAAAATACTACTGGTAGGATTTGCACTATTTTGTCCAGCAATACGCTCAAACGTACCATGAGTTGGTTCAAAAAAAGCCACTTCATTATTTAAATTTGCTGCGGGCATAATACCAATACCACCCACTTGTGCAGTCAACATATCTGCTAGATAATCGCCATTTTGGTTGGTTGTTACCACTACATCAAATTGCTCAGGATTCATTAACGCTTGCTGGAGCATGTTATCTGCAATCACTTCTTTAATAACTAACGGTGCCAAGCCCTCACGCGGTATTTCTAGCCAACGGCCATTACTGTGTGGTATTGCTGAGAACTCAGTTTGCGCTACGGCAAACCCCCAACGCTTAAACGCACCATCAGTAAATTTAAGTACATTGCCTTTATGCACAACCGTTACCGAGTCACTATTTTGTTCAAGCGCATACGCTATTGCATAGCGCACTAGCCGCTCTGACCCTTCTTTAGAAATATTTTTAATGCCAATACCACATTGTTGATCAAAGCGCAGACGGGTTACGCCCATTTCTTGGCATAAAAAATCCAGCATTTTTTCGGCTTCGACACTGCCAGCTTGCCATTCAATTCCAGAGTACACATCTTCAGAGCTATCGCGGATCACAACAATATTGGTATTTTCAGGTTTTTTTAACGGTGACGGTAATGCGCAATAGCCTTTAATCGGCCGCATATTTACAAATAAATCCATTTCATGACGAAGAGCAACATTGAGTGAACGAAAACCTCCGCCAATCGGCGTGGTTAAAGGCCCTTTAATCGCTATTTTAAATTGCCGAACCGCATGAATCGTCTCTTGCGGAAACCAATCCCCATCATATAGCTGCGCAGCTTTTTCACCGTTAAAGACTTCCATCCAGTGAATTTTTCGCACTCCTTGATAACATAACTGCACAGCATGGTTCACAATGTCACGCATACAAGGGGAGATATCCTGCCCTACTCCATCACCATCAATATAAGCAATGATCGGCTGCGACGGAATATGCCACACGCCTTTATTATCAATGCTAATTTGTTCACCCTGAGGTGGGATTTCAATGTGTTGATAACCCATAACCTGCCATATTTTTATTATAAAATATCATATAAACATTAAACCATGGTTGGCAGTGAGTGTCGTGGTTTTAGCATCTATACTTATCATTCAACAATAAAATAGTGAACGGATTTTATCCTTTACTCGGTCTTTTGTGAGCAATTAAAAACCATTAAGTACCAGATATGAAACTGTTTAATCGAATTTTATTCGTTACTTGTTTAGCGAGTACATCTGTTTTCGCAGCCCAGCTTGATCCTCAAGGATTAACCGAGCTGTCAAAAAGCAAGCAGCAGATAATACTGCAATGGCTGAATTTTAGTCTTGAGCAAACTCAGGCAACTTTAGGCCCACTGCCATACTCTAATTTACCCATTTATTTACACCCTCGGTATATTGCATTTGAACCCGTGCCTTGGGGAAGTGTGCGCCGTGGTGATCCAGATGGCATAGAGTTACATTTTGATCGCTTTGCCAGTTTTACACAATTACGCGATGACTGGACCCTCTACCATGAAATGGCACACCTTTACTTACCGTTACTACCCTATTCGGGCTTCTGGTTAAGTGAAGGATTTGCAACCTATATGCAAAATATAATAATGCGTGATAGTAAAGTGATCACTAGGAAGCAATTTATACAACGACTATCTGCAGGGCTTGAACGCGGACGTCAGCAAACTCGAACAAAGCAACAGCCATTAAGTGAACTTGCCGACGATATGTGGCAACAAGGTGCACAACAAAGAGTTTATTGGAGTGGTAGCGCATTTTTTATTGAAGCAGAGCTGGCTTTACAGCAACAAGGACAAAGCTTGACACAATTAATAAAACGCTATCGCGAGTGTTGTTATAGCTCAAAAACAACAGCAAAAAAACTGATCACAACATTTGATCAGCTTTCACGCAGCGCCATTTTTTCAACCTTATATGCCCGTTATACACAGCGTACTGATTTTCCGGACATTACCCGTGAGCAGCTTATTTTACTGAGGTGAGTGACATAAAATATCATCAATTTCATCAAACACTTGATAAACTAAATGGCTATCTAACATCACGCTATCGGCTTTAAGGGCTTTGTCTAACTTGATTGCATGTTGGTACAATGTTTCGCACTCAAACATTCCAGCAGTTCCTTTTAGCATATGAACACTTTGTGCAAACCCTGTCATATCGCCATCTGTATATTGCTTGGTTATTGTTTCTCGCTGCTTTTTAAGCCCTTCTATGTACACCTGTTTAAGCACCTCAAATTCATGCTCTGGCAATTTTACATCTTCAAGCATTTCGATATCTAAATAACTAGCAATTTTATGACTAAATTCACTGCGGTCAATTGGTTTGCCTATATGATCAATAAACCCTTGTTTTAGATAGCGATCAACTTCATGCTTCATAGTATTTGCTGTAAGGGCAACAATGGGTGTCGTTAATCCTGTTGCCTGCATAATATGAATCGCTTGTTCACCATCCATTACTGGCATTTGAATATCTAATAAAATCAAATCAAATTGATGATCTAGCGTAGCTTGCACTGCATCTTTGCCATTTTCTACCGCAGTAACCGTTAACCCCATTCGCTCTAAAATACGTTTGATCAGTTCACGGTTTTCAGGATGATCTTCCGCTACCAGCACTTCACCCACGAGATTTCGCTGATCTTGACTTGGCAGCTCTTTTTCTTTGCTTATAGAGATCTCATCAAAACTATTGATCCAACGCACTCGTTCAGGCATATATAGCGCGATATTGAGGCTAAACTCACTGCCACTGCCAACATGGGAATGAGCGGTGATATTACCATCTAACTTTTCGGCTAAACTTTTTGAAATATTTAAACCGAGTCCTGTACCGCCATATTTACGTGAGATCGATGAGTCAGCCTGATAAAACGGCGTGAACAAGTCTTGTTGCTCAGCCTCTGTCATCCCAATGCCGGTGTCTTTAACTTTAATGATAAGCTGCTCTTTAGTGCAACTCACCACTAATTGAATATGCCCTACCGTGGTAAATTTTAATGCATTAGCTGTTAAGTTTAACAATATTTGTCGTAATCGGGTTGGATCAGAAATAATCCAATCAGGCAGTGGGAATTGGTAATCAACTTTAAATTTAAGACCTTTATCACGAATTTGTTTGCCTAATAGCGATTCTATATGCGCAATGGTTGCAAATAAGTCAGTCTCGACTAAATCAATTTCAAGGCGATTGGCCTCTATTTTTGACATATCAAGTATGTCGTTTATGAGTCCTAAAACATGGCGGCTGTTTTGTAAAATAACCCGAATACCATGATTTCGTTCGTGAGGCTTAATATCGCCTAAAATAATACCATCTGCGTAGCCTATAATAGAGGTCATTGGCGTACGTATTTCATGACTCATATTTGCTAAAAAACGGCTCTTAGCTTCACTGGCATCAGTGAGTTCTGACGCCAATTGTTGTAACTCCTGCGTACGCAATTGCACTTTTTGCTCGAGGTTTTTAGTAAGCTCAACATTCTCATCATGTAAAATACTAAATTTATTTGCCACTGCAAACGCGAGTAACATCGCATCTAAGGCGGTGCCAATCAAACCTAATAGGTACAAATCGATTGCAATCGGCGTCAGTACACCTAAATTAGTTAAATTTCCCACCATATTAGGAATTGCCATCGCTAGGTAAGCAAAGACAAAGTATCGCGCGGGTTTAAAACCACTCATCCAACTGCGAACCCCTATGTACATGCCTAAGCATAAGGTGCACCCCGTTACTATTGTTGCCCAAATAAACCCAAAACCTGGCCACATAGCAGCGAAAGGCAAACCTGCGGTTGCCACCACAGCTAATATAATTGATGCTTTGGCTAATTGTGGAAAACTGTCTTTTAGCTTAAGCAAATTATTGAAAAATAATATGTTAGTTAATGGTATTAAAACAAACCCTAGCCAATGAAAATGGGCATTATAAAAACCAAATAGTTGATCTGGAATATGGAAAAACTGGCTCCAGGCAAATACCCAGCATGCTGTAAATAAGGCGTAATAAAGGTGGGTTACATCCCGTGCGCCAAAATATATTAATAAGTTATACAAACCCAGCGCAATGCCTACTCCAAAGCACAACATCATCACCATATTTTCGATGGTGACCTGGGTAAAGAAGTCTGCATAGGGTTTTAATACCAGTTTAGGAGGAGTGTAAAAGTAGTCACTTTCATACTTGGTGATCAAAAAGTAACGCTTGCCTGGTGTAAGGGCTATTTTATTGCCGTAATGAAAAGCAAATTCGTTTTTTTCAATCCCCCCTGTTACGTAACGCGCGGCCTCAGATGTGGGATCGGCCATATCATATACACGTGTTTCAATACGCGATACTAAGGTGTTGTAAGGGAACAACACTAATTCAGCTAGCTGAGTCTGATTTTCAAGTTCGACAACTAACCAATAACTTCCGCCATAATATGTGGTACTTGTTTGTGGTTTTTTATTGTCAAGCCACGTCGCAACCTGAGTGCTGTTATCAGGAAACCCTTCATAACTTGCCGCTAATAAGGTACCAACTTGAAACAAATTTATATCTTGTTGTTGCTCTGTATAAACAAACACATCCGCTGACTGTGTTGCTCGCACTTCGCAGACATATATTGTTAGCAAGCCTAAAAAGACTACATAGCAAAAACCTTGTATTGCTTTTAACAGCATACAATACGCCTCAGTTTAATGACAAAAAGATTAGAACTGATAACTGATATCCAAACCATAGCGGCGACCTTCCCCTTTAAAATCTTCCAACATGCCAAGGAAAGAGCTCAAATCAAACTTCAAATTACTGTACTCACTGGCAAATAAATTTTTCCCCCACAGTACAAAACCTAGGTTATCTAATTGATAACGAATATTACCATTGACTAAACTGTAACCATCTTGCATAGCATACGGATTTTGGTTTTGATCAAAATAATAGTCTGATTGATAATCCACTAGTAATTGTGTTGTTAAGGGATTACCAGCAAGCTCTAAACGATATTCTACGCCTGCACTCACATTCCACTTTGATGTAAATGGCAGCCGATTATGAGTCAAACTGTTACCCAAAGGATCAACAAATTCTTCAAATTCCGCATGGGGAATGTAACCCATCGCAAAACGCATTGAAAGTGCTTTAGTCGCTTGATAATCGAGTTCAGCTTCAAGGCCATAGATCACTGAATCACCAACGTTTTCTAATAATTGCACGGGTGGCTTTTGTGGTGAGTCTGATGGTTGGTTCATAAACACTTGCTGATCATTGTAATCATAATAAAAAGCAGCCCAATTAAACCGCACACCTTGCTCAGGCCACCATGATTTAGTACCAATTTCATGCGCATTGAGACGCTCTTTGCCATAGTCAGCTAATTCGGCTTGCTCTGGGGAAGATAAAAACCCGCCATTATAACCCCCACTTTTAATCCCATTTGCAAAACGGTAATAGCCATGGGTTGTATCGTTAATAAGGTAGTTCACAGCAAACTGGCCAGAAAAACCATTATCGGATTGCTCGCCTTGCACATGATAAAATGGCACTAAAACCCCTGCTAAATCACTCGGATCAACTACCATATTTAATTGTGCCACTGAGTCATAATCAAGTGACTCATAGGAATAACGTAGTCCAACACTTAGCAACCAATCTGAATTAAGTTGATAGTCTAACTGGCTGAAAGCGGCAATATTTTGCGTGTCAATTTGGTTATCATAGAAGAAGGTTGCGGTTAAGTCGGTGGCTAATATACCGCGATAATCTCTTAAAATATCGTTAATATTATCTTGTTTGATTGATTCATCTGCGTAATATAAACCACTGGTTAAAGTATGTTTGTTCCATTGCGTTTGCAAGCGTAACTCTTGGCTAAATAAGTGAGTATCTAAACCTAGATTTCCTTCGCATAATCGCGCTGGTGAGCCATCACAATTAAATGCATGATCGCGCTCTAATTGGTTATAACTACTAATCGAAATAATTTCGTTAAACTCATTTAATTGCCAATTAATATGTGCACTAAACCCTTTACCATCCGTTTTATGCGGAGAATCGTTATTAACTTTAACCGTGTAAAAGTCATCACTGGCATCATTGAAGCCAAAGTTATCATAGCAATTTGTCGAACCAGCTTCGCTAGGACTACATAACTGACCTGTTAATGGATCCGCCACTACACCGATATTACCGACAGGCTGCACAATACCCTGCCAATCTTCGAGGTGCGCTTGTAACAATACCTGTACAGTATCAAACTCACTTAATAGTGATAGCCGTGCATTGGTTTGTTGCATTCCAGCGGTAGGTGATTGTGCAAAAGTATTGGTGGTTGAATAGTCATAGTCTTGATGATTTAAAGCAACACGAAACGCGCTGTTATCACTTAATTGATTGTTATACATAGCATCAATACTAAACGCGTTATTATTTGCTATACCCGCTGTTAAATACCCCGACTCGTTAAATTCAGGGCGTTTAGTGCGAATTAAAATTGCTCCGCCAGTTGAATTGCGGCCAAATAAAGTCCCCTGCGGACCACGCAAAATATCCACTTGCTCAATATCAAAGAAGTTAACGATCTGATTACTTGCAGATCCTACGGCAATGTCGTCTACATAAATAGCCACAGGCGAGGTGTTCGCCGTATTGTAGTCAACTAAACCAACCCCCCGGATATTTACCGCCGGTGGCGTACCTTCAGCCGCATTTTGGCTGATTTTTAAATTAGGCGCGAATACCGATAACTCTGTTGAATCTTTATAATGTTGATTTTTAAGGCTATCACCTTTGACCTGACTAATGGCAATACTAACATCTTCAATTGCCTGCGCGCGTTTTTGGGCGAACACCTCAATGACTTCGAGGCTTTGGCTAGAGCCACTCGAATCGTCATTTTTTGCCTGTGCAGCCACAGCAAAAACGAGGCTCGACGAGCACAGCAGCAATATATGATTTGAAAAAGGATAACGTTGGCTTTTCATTAGATGGTGAACCTTAATACCGACAATGTAAAGATATTGTAATTATTTACGATTATAGACTAATTTATTGATTAAAGTCGCCAAGTTATCCATTAATTAGCTAGTTTTACTGCGCTTCAAAGGCATTTTCACCACTGATCTGCTGCGGATACCCACACAGTGCTCGTGCTGTTTGCATTCCAGCCATAACCGCAGCTTCAACACAACCTGCATTAACACCTGTTTTGATCCAATCGCCGGTAATAAATAAATTACTAAATTGCGTGCCATCAGTTGCTAAACGATATTGACTGGAACCTGAAACCGACAGCACATAACGCTCACTTGGATCAACATTCACTCGCCAGTACTGTTGATCTAAGCGCGCTGATTCTGGCACGTCATGCTGTGTATATAAAATGGACCAATCAAAGTCATTATCGTTATAAGCTAACGGCCATAATGGCTGCATATTAGTTGTTAATAGTTGTGTTAAGTTAGTTTTTACTTGTGCTTTTGCCCGTGCAGGGAAACCATGATCACTCTGTGGTGGATACTCTTGACAAGGAAATGCACTACAAAAATAGGCAATATTCTGCGGACTATTGCTTGCAGGCCACTGCTCTTTATCAATTAAGTTTTGCATTGCAGCCCAAGTATCAAACGGTTCGCTAAAACCACTCAAAATAGGCCCTTCTTCACTTGGCGGCATATACTGCCAACCTAACTGTTGATCTGTTTTATTTAACCAAATCTGACTGGCTTGTGTAGCTACCGAAAGAACATTTTTAGCCTGAGCAGCAAAGTTGTCGTCTATTGCTAATAATTGTGGGCAAACATGCTCTAATGAAGCAACTGAGACCCCAAGGATCAGCCGGTCAAAATCATCTTTAAACTGCAGTGTTTTAGTTGGTAGTTGTGCGCCAAAATGTGCTTGGTAACAGCTGGGCCAATCACTCCAAAATGATTCTAAATTAATATTATTCTGCTTTAGTAACAGGGCCTGCTCGTGGTTTATCTGCTGATAAAGAGGCTCACTTGGCCAGCAAGCTAAGTTTTTCACATCAATTAATGGCTGATACTCTGATGAGTTATTTAAACTCACTTGCTGTTGTAATAACACAGAAGCAACACAGTTTTGGCCACTTTCATCAATCCCAGGTGTAAGTTGCTGTAGTTGATGGAAGAATTCAAAGTTAACGCCTCTTTGTTTTAATAGTTCATACAATGGCGCAAAAATAACATCGCCCATTCCCGCCTGCATTTTCCACATTACCCCACCGCGATAACACAATGCGATTCTAAGCATGGCAAGTGCAGCAACTCCAGCTTCTACATTTGGTTTTTTAAAATCACCTTGTGGGTAGGCAAACACTAAATCATAAAAACCACGCACGGGCGCAGAATCGACACTGTATTGTTTATTCGCACCATTTTTTAATAACCATTGACGAAAATCATACTTGTTAATGACCCCAAAACCATCGCGATAAACTTTATCTTTAATCAATCCAACCAGCATCGCTATCGCTAAATCGGCACAAATATAAATACGCCTCAACTCTGCATTGTCATCCAGTAACTCGGTTAACTCTTGGTTAATCCAGCGTTTTAGTTTTCTGACAATATACCAAATCACTAAACTATCTTTCTTCTCAGAAATTTGTGGCTGCAGTGTGTTGTTACTTTGCACAAAGCTATTTAATTTATCAACAAGTAAGCTAGGTGTTGAAGTGATTTCTTGATTGAGATTTTGTATATCGTTGGTAAAGGTTTGCCATGCATCACTGCCATCAGAAACCAAGGTCTGAATTTGTTGATGAAAATGGCGTAGTAGGTATCTATCTCGTGGTTTTTTTGTCGTTAATTGTGTGCTCTTAGCTTGGACTCTGGCGGCCAGTTCAAATTGTGGTATCCATTTTTTTAGCCATGCAAGGGTCATTTTTACAAAGTCCCACACGGTAATATCTAAACTCCCATTCGCTGGATTGCCAGGTAAAACAGGAAACTCTATAGGCCACGTTTGCCACTGTTCATCAATGTGCTCCTCAAGGGCAATAAAACTATGCGGTTTAAGTGCTTGTTGCCAGGTACTCAGTGCACTCGTTGGCGGACGCTGTAGCTTGTCGTATACAGTTTCAATGGTTTTAAAACTATTAACATAGGCACCAAACCAGACATGTAAACCATGCTCTTCTATGCGCTGCCCCATAACAGCATTACGGCCACTGGCTCCTTTTCCTCCTAAACGCCAACCTTGTTGGTACACTGTAATATGTCTTTTTTGCTGCCAATTAGGTTGTTCAGTCAGGTATAAAGCAGCCGTCATTGCGGCAACACCACCCCCTATAATAACTATTTTTTCTTGCTCCATAATGGATCCTTACTTAGGGAGTATTTGTGTAGCTTGAAGTTGGTCAAAATCCATCTTGATATAAAACGGCAAATACACAGCTTGCGCTCCTAGCTGTAAACCAAACATTTGCGCTAAAGGAAAACTATCTAGTTGCTGTAAATGTAGCTGATAAGCACCACTGAGTAGCTTAAATTGATGGATTTTCTTTATTTCTGAAGGAGAGTGCATAACCGCTTGAAAAACAGCCTTATCGCCTTGCCCGTCAGGTAATTGCTTAAATAGTATTTGATCCATCTGTGGATTCACAAAACCCTGTAACAGCTGCTTTAATAGCGAAAAATCAATACCAATATGATCCCCATCAAACAAATTGGCGACATGCTCGCCAAAGTCCTCTAATACAGATAATAAGCCATCGCTTTGCGTCTTGACGTTTTTGGTGACTGAAAATAAATGCTGTGATTGTAATTTTGACGTTGGCGAAAAATGCTTAAAACAATCCAATGAAACTGAAAAGTCGGTTATATCACTTACCGAACTGGGCATCTGGTAATCACATAAATATTTATTGTAACCCCATGTTTCTCTGCCGTTTATTAATGCATAAACATTATTTACGCAAATAAACGCCGGATACCAATAAAGATGAGTAATATCTTCATCATTGCCTTGCTTTTCTACCTTTGCAACTGGTAACCAAATAATAATATCAGTCTCTTGCATCCAACCGTGCTCACTAAAAGGCGGCGTTAATGAGGCAATTTTTTCTATGTCGGTAAAAGTTAATAATGCATATTCGCCTATGCCTTTAAAATATAACTCATCCGTTGCAACAATATTAAGCGTTGTATCGATATACTGTTGAACTTTATCCTGATCTATTTTTGCAAAAAAACCATACATATTTGCATTAGTCATTCGACATGGTGGCTTTGCAACAGGGTTTGATAAAAAGTGACTATAAGGAGGTAGTTGTACGGTCATGATTTATAATTATTTTATTGGATAAAAAATAAGTATAGCCAAGATTTTTTACAAGGTAGTAATTTCAGTTAATTATTTTCAGTGAGCAAGTATTGGCTATATTGTTGATAACCAAAGCTATCGAAGCCTTTTGACAAGGGATTCATAAACCCATGACCGTAGTCTGCACGCTGGCATTGCACTTTGATTTGCTGCTCTAAACAAGCGAGCACAGGATGAATATCAAAGTGCACTTCTTGCTTCGCAAAAATAAACTCGCAGGCCACGCTGGCAGACAAATCTAAATAATGACGAACTTGATTTGGATAAAATGCCACTAATCTTTTTATCTGTGAATTTTTCACAGTTGCTTGGCTTCGCCACGCAGCGGCTCCACCAGCACTAAAACCGATTACCGTAGTTGGTTTAGTTACTCTACTAAGAATGGTATTAAGCTTGTTGAAATAGTTATCGTGACCACACTCAGTGATAAATAAATCATACTGTAATTGCTCATCAATCACTGGCTGCAATTGCCCATCGTACGGATCGACAATTATGCTTTTAGCGTTAAATTGCCGTGCAAAGTGACTCAAATGAGCGGTTTTACCAAAAATATCACTAACGATAATGTATTCCATAGCCAAATCTTATTATTTACAGTTAAATTACCGCACAACAGTTAAAATACCGCTAAACGCCTTTTTCAGATTAGCTAATTAAAATACAGCAGTTAAAATACAATGGCTAGAATAAAGTTAAAATAATGCTTGCGTAAATAAAATTACTGGGGTAAATTGTCCTCTTGGTCCTAAAAAAGCCTCGCGGTTAACCTCTTTACCCTGATCCAGTAATCCCCGCAAAACGTATATTATAGAGCTAAGTTATTGTACGGCGAGAACCCCAATTCAGACTACGGCATATTTTTAAATAGTCGCATAAATGTCATAAAGATCGTCAACACTGTAATGAAGCTAAACACAACACGGTCTATCTAATTGTGCTTTGAAAGCTAATAAAGAAATTAGCGCACATTAAAGATAACAAGAAAAAAGTGAGTTTTATTATGTCTTATAGTTACAACGGATCTATGATCCAAATCGCACATCCAGTGCAATCAATTTCAGTAAATAAACAACGTGTTATTTTTTCTGATACACAAGGTTTAAAAAATACCTTATTTACAAAAGCAAGTGACGCACGTCAATTTGTTAAATGGTTAAAAGCCAATTAATCGATACTGATTTGCTTCCTCGCAATTTAAATGACGCCAGCTAATGCTGGCGTTTTGCTTTTTTTAAGCTAACTATTTAACAGCTGCTACACTTAGTATATTAATAATTTATCTGTGGTTGAATTAATGCATTATGCCTTTCGTTATGCTTTTTTATCATTGTTAATTAGCACTCCTTTGCATGCTAAAACAATTGATTGGATAGTCACTGACTTTGCCCCTTATTATATTTTTAACGATCAATACGCAGGAACAGGCCGCGATGAAGGTGTTATCGCCTTATTAGAACAACAGCTTCCTAGCTATACATTCAACCGTACTATTTTTCCATCAAGTCGCACAATACAGGAGCTGTCTAACCCAAATCATACTTACTGCATGCTCTCGCTATACCAAAGCCCGCACCGCAAACAACACATCAGCTTTAGTGAACAGACTTCGACGGTTGGCTTATCGCCTTCTATTGCTATTCACCAAGAGCTTGTGCAACATCTCAAGCTTGAAACAAGTACACCTGCATCATTGAAAACCCTACTCAATCAATACCAACTTGCACTGGGGATTTCTATGAGCCGATCATACGGTAATGCTATTGATGCAGTAATTAATAATAGTGCCGACGCATCGATAATTATTCGACCTGGTCGCGATACCCTTGCCAGTTTGACTTACATGTTAAAGAAAAAGCGCATTGATATTTTATTGGGCTACCCAAGCGAGCATTACTATTTAGCAAAATCGATGGGGTTTGAAGATCAGTTAATGCAATTGCCTCTGACTGAAGCTCCCGATCTGAGTTATGGCTATATTGGCTGTACTAATACCGAGCAAGGTATCGCGCAAGTTGAAGTGCTTAATGCAGCACTGAAAGAAATAAAACAACAACCAGCCTACCACGAAGTGTTATTACGTTGGTTACCAGATAATTTAAAACCGTTACTAGAGCAACGTTACAAGCAAACAAAAACGCCCCAACTGAGTGAGGCGTTTATCAATATTAGCATATTTATTTAACCTGAATTCAGGTTAGGTTTTACTTACGCACACCTTCAATATACAAACCAATATCAACATGTGTAGATGCAGGACCTAGGTTGTAATCAATACCAAAATCAGCAAGCTTTAAACTGGTTTCACCTTCAAAGCCAACTCGGTAACCACCCCATGGATCTTTACCTTCACCAATTTTATCGATTTCAAAGGTAATCGTTTTTGTTACACCATGAAGGGTAAACTCACCTGTTACATCAGCTTCATCACCCTCTTCATCAAACTTAATTGACGTACTTTTGAAGGTCGCTGTTGGAAACTTATCAACATTTAAAAACTCTTTACCACGTAAATGCTTATCACGTTCAGCATGGTTCGAATCGATACTTTTAGTATCAATATTAACCATGATCTGTGATGCGTCTGGGTTAGCTGCATCGTAGCTAAAGCCGCCGTCAAAAGTATTAAAACGACCGTGTAACCAGCTATAACCTAAATGCTTAATTTTAAAGTTTACAAATGCATGGGCACCTTGAGTGTCAATAACATAATCTGCAGCGTGTGCAGTATTAGCACCAAACAATGTTGCTGCTACTGCAGCTGAAAGTAATATTTTTTTCATTTATTAATCATCCTTTTGTGGTTTTATCATTCTAACTAAGGTTTTATCTTTATCGATAAAGTGATGTTTTAACGCCCCAAGAGCATGTAAAACCACTAATCCTATGAGGCTACACGCCACATAGTAGTGAACTTTACCTGCAATATCTGCTTGATTAGCTACTGAAAAATCAATTGCGGGAATACTAAATAAGGTAAACACCTCAATTGCACGACCATCCGCAGTAGAAATCAAATACCCTGAAATCACAATGACGCTAAGCAGTAGATATAAAAATATATGTACTGTATGCGCTACATTATTTAACGCTTTACTGCTGCCCGCTACTGGCTCAGGCTGCGTGCCCAATGCACGCCAAGCAAATCTAAAAATTAATAAAGCAACTAAGGTGATCCCTACGCTTTTATGTAAATCCAAAGAACCTTTATACCAACTATCGTAATAAGTAAGTTCAACCATGTACAAGCCAAGGCCAAATAAGCCAATCACCATTACCGCCATTAACCAATGTAATAAAATGGCAACCACACCGTACGAAGATTTTGTATTTTTAAGCATGTGTTATTAATTCCATTATCGAATGACATCAGAATAGCGCGTACCTAGATAGAAGAAAATAGCTAATAACAAACAAGTTATGTGCGTATATGCACAAGTAAGATTAAATTTAGCAAGTTAGCAAGTTAGCAAGTTAATCAATGATAAACATCATCACCCTAATAATTGTTTAATTATTTTCAACCAAACCGATATAAATTTGTGTTGTAGGATCGACTTGCAAGCAAGTGATAAGGTTTTCTTTGATGAGCTCTAGCATAGCAATAAAGCTAACCACTACACCACTGCGGCCTTCGTCAAGAGTGAATAAGTCAGTGAAAGGAAGTTGCGTGCCGACTGTCGATAACTTTTGCAAAATTAAACTCATTCTTTCGCGAGTTGATAAAGCTTCAGCGGTTATTTGATGATGCTCAAAAGTTTTAGCTCGCGCCATCACATCACTGAGCGCAAATAGTAAATCTTTTAAATCAACATCCGGTAACAATTGAGCATGCTCGCTCTGCTCAGGCACTAATGCGTGGGCAATAAAAATATCACGGCCAACACGTGGAATATCATCAAGGTTCTGCGCAGCTAGCTTAAATTGTTCATACTCTTGTAAACGACGAACTAATTCAGCCCGTGGATCTTCTTCTTCCTCAAGCTCTTCATGTTTTGGCAGTAATAGTCGTGATTTTATTTGTGCAAGTAATGCCGCCATCACCAAATATTCACCAGCAAGCTCCAATTGAAACTCGGTCATCATTTCAACATAACGGACGTATTGTTCAGTAATGCTAAAAATCGACAATTCCAGAATATCTAACTTATGTTTTTTTATTAAATATAGTAATAAATCAAGTGGCCCTTCAAAGGTTTCTAAAATTACTTCTAGAGCGTCTGGCGGAATATACAAATCTTCCGGGGTATTCATTACTTCTTTGCCATGCAAAAAAGCCAGCGGCAACTTTTGTTGCGCCGGCTCTCGTATTTGAGCTACATCATCAGTATGTAGTTCGTTCATGGTTTATCGGCGTAGTTATTCAAATGGAGCTGTATCGCCACAGCCTACACGCAGCACCTCAACAGTATCTTCTGACAGGTCGATCACTGTGGTTGCTTGCTCAGCTAAATAGCCGCCATGAATAATTAAATCAACTTGATTACCTATGCGATCACGTATCTCGTCCGGATCAGACTCAGTAAACTGCTCACCGGGTAAAATTAATGAACACGACATCAATGGCTCACCTAACTCGGCTAACAATGCGCAGGTAATTGGATGTTCTATTACACGAATACCAATGGTTTTTTTCTTGTCGTTTAACAAACGTTTTGGTACTTCTTTAGTGCCTTTAAAGATAAACGTATAAGGCCCGGGTGTATTGTTTTTAATTAATCTAAACAGTTGGTTATCTACTCGTGCATAAGTAGAAAGCTCAGATAGATCACGACATACTAAGGTAAAGTTATGGTGTTTTTCAATACCACGGATGCGCTCAATACGCTCTTTTGCTTGTTTGTTACCTAAATTACAGCCTATTGCATAGCCTGAATCGGTTGGGTATACCACCACACCACCTTGTTTGATAATGTCGACCGCTTGATTAATTAAGCGTGGTTGTGGATTATCTGGATGAATATGAAAAAAATCACTCATTTAGTTCTCCTGTTTGCCCTTCCCAAGTTTGCCAAACGCCTTGGCAATCTTTTGGCAAATATAAGTTTTTTCCTAATTCTAGCCAACTAGTAGGAAAATGAAAATCAGATCCTTGCGAACACAGTAAATCGTATTCACGGCTCAATTCGCCTAAAAACTGTCGCTCAGTTGGTGCTTGTTGTGGTTGTGCAACTTCCATTGCATCGCCACCGGCATCTTTAAACTGACTCAATAATTTGCGCAGCCATTTATTTGACATTTGATAACGCCCAGGGTGGGCAATCACAGCAACGCCACCTGCGGCATGAATGGCGGCAATGGCGGTTTGCATATCACACCAATCGCTTGGTACGTAACCCGTTTTAGCGCGGCCAAGGTATTTTTTAAACACCCCAGGAATTGTGGTTGCAACGCCACGAGCAATAAGTGCTCTTGCATAATGTGCACGGGTAATTTGTGCATCTGCGGCAAGCTCTTGCGCTTGTTGATAAATGCCATCAAAGCCATTTTTCTCTAAACGGCGACCAATCTCGACAGCTCTATCAGCACGTTTTTGCTGTTGGATAGTCAATAAGCTGGTCAGTGTTGACTCGTTGATATCTACGTTTAATGCCACGATGTGGATCTCAAAACTTTCCCACTTAGTGGAAATTTCAACCCCTGATATCAAGGTTAATGGTAGAGATTCGCTTTCTATATATGCTTGTGCAGGTTTAACCGCAGCAGTGGTGTCGTGATCAGTGATCGCAAACACATCTATCTTTTTTTCAACTGCACGCAATAATAATTGCTCAACAGTTAATTGCCCGTCAGAATGTGTGGTATGACTGTGTAAATCGTATTTTATCAAAAGAGAAGACTGCTCTTATTAAATGTGCGAAAGTTGTTATTAAGTATAACAAAATTTTTTAATAAATTGTTTTAAATAAATACTTGACACTAACGCCGTTGATACGGTTTACTGTAGTCACTTGAGACACAAATAGAACTACAACAATGATCAATTCAATCCAAAACACTATCTGGTGGTGGCACTCGTAAATTATCGGGTGACGAATTGTCGTGTCTAACACATTCTAAACCCGCTTATTGCGGGTTTTTTTATATTTAAATTTTAGGGTAACAAACATGAATAACGTAGCAACTCTTACACATCATTGGTGGTGGCGCCTGGTATAGCGGGACGGTAATGGTCTATCTGAAACATAGGTATCGTTATTCAAACCCCGCATAGCTTAGCTTGCGGGGTTTTATTTTTTTGAGGGAATGAGGTTTGATTTTTAGTCATATAACAACAACGCCAGGTGAAGTTACTAGCATCACCGAAGTGCGAGAATATATACATAGCCCATTGGCACTATATGGATTGCTTGATAAAGATAATTCATTACTGTTAGAGTCAGCAGAAATTGATTCTAAAGACAGTGTCAAAAGTTTAATTTTGGTAGATTGTGCACTAAAAATAATCTGCACAGGTAAAACAGTCACAGTAACGGCGCAATCTAATAATGGTCAGCAATTACTGCCTTATTTACAAACTAAATTAGAAAACTGCCATACTCAATTAAACAAGCAAACTCTCAGCATCGAATATCAAGGTATCGATCATAATATTGATGAAGCCTCAAAGCTGATTGCCGATAATGCTTTTAGTGCCTTGCGCTGTTGTATAAATAGTATCAGCAGCACCACAAACAATCCATTTTCGTTATTTTTAGGCGGTGTGTTTGCTTACGACATGGTAGCCAACTTTGAACAACTGAGTGATGTACCAGATGGAGAAAATAGCTGTCCTGATTACGTATTTTATTTAGCTGAAACCTTAGTGGTAATTGATCACCAAGCTAAAACCACTGAGCTGATTGGTAACGTTTTTAATGGCCCTGATGTGCATGCAAACTGTTTTGAAGTGGGTAAAAAGCTCGAACGTTTAAATACCTTATGCGACCAAGCCGATAGCTATAGTGCGCAGCAAAGTGCTGGCAGCAGTGACGTCAGTGTTGATATTAGTGACGAGCTCTATTGCCAACAGGTCAATAGTTTGAAAAAACACATTGTCGATGGCGATATTTTTCAAGTTGTGCCATCGCGTACCTTCTCGTTAGCTTGCGCCAACCCACTACATGCCTACAGCCAACTAAAAAAACAAAATCCAAGCCCGTACATGTTTTATATGCGCGACAGTGAATTTGCGTTATTTGGTGCCTCTCCTGAGTCAGCTTTAAAGTTTTGCGCTACATCACAACAAGTTGAAGTATATCCAATTGCAGGAACTCGCCCGCGAGGAAAGTTTGCTAATGGCCAAATTAATCCAGATTTAGACAGTCGTATTGAACTGGAACTGCGCAACGACCAAAAAGAGCGTGCTGAGCATTTAATGTTGGTTGATTTAGCACGAAATGACGTAGCTCGTATCAGTGTCCCGGGAACTCGCCACGCAAAAGAGCTATTAAAGGTCGACCGTTATTCGCAAGTAATGCATTTAGTGTCACGCGTTGTTGGTACATTAAAACCTCAGCTGGATGCCCTACACGCTTACCAAGCCTGTATGAACATGGGCACTTTAGTTGGTGCGCCTAAAGTCAGCGCGGCAGAGTTGGTAAGGCAAACTGAAGGTAAGCGCCGTGGTAGTTACGGTGGTGCGGTAGGTTATTTAACCGGTGACGGCGCCATGGACAGTTGCATTGTTATTCGCTCGGCCTTTGTTAAAAATAATACCGCGTATGTACAAGCCGGTGCCGGAGTTGTGTTTGACTCAGACCCTCAATCTGAAGCTAATGAGACTCGTGCTAAAGCACAAGCGGTTATTACAGCCATTCAATCGACGTACCAAGGACACTAAAATGAGTGAAAACATCAACAACTTAACGGACTTAAAAATCTACTTTTTAGATAATTTTGATTCATTTAGTTATAACTTAGTCGATGAACTTTCTATGTTAGGCAGCGATTTAGTGGTATATCGTAACAACATAGACGCGCAGGTGATTTATGACAAAATGTGTGCGGAAACTAAACCAGTGATCTTAGTACTGTCGCCGGGTCCAGGCACCCCCACTGCGGCGGGCTGCTTAATGGCATTGATTGAACTATGCAAAGGCCGTTTTCCAATGTTGGGGATTTGCCTTGGCCAGCAAGCACTAACACAAAGTTATGGCGGTATTATTGGCCATGCTGGAGAAACCGTACATGGTAAATCATCAATCATTGAGCTTGGTGAGCACCCAGTATTTGCAGGTATGGGTGAACGTATGCCTGTGGCACGTTATCATTCACTGATGGCCACGAAAGTACCCGACAGTGTTGCAGTGATAGCCCACTATGAGTCAATACCGATGGCAATTTATCATCGTGACGATAAAGCCCTTGGCTATCAATTTCATCCTGAGTCTATTTTGACGCCCAATGGCGCCGCGCTACTTCAACAAAGTATGCAATTTTTAGCCAGTGCACAGCAGTAGAGGATAGTATGTCAGTAAACCAACAATCAGCCAGTGAGGCGAGCATTGGCTCAATGATTGATGTGTTATTAACGCAAACATCATTAAGCTTTAGTCAAAGCCAACAGTTATTTGATGCCATTATGCAAGGCAAAGTAAATGACATCGAACTAGCAGCCATCTTAGTGGCACTGAAAATAAAAGGTGAAGTAAGCGACGAAATCGCAGGAGCTGCCGCATCGATGCGTGCTAATGCGATACCTTTTATTACTCACTTAACAAACCTTGTCGATAGTTGTGGCACTGGCGGCGATGGCTCAAACACTATTAATATTAGCACCACCGCCGCCATCGTTGCTGCAGCTTGCGGTATAAATATGGTCAAACACGGTAATCGCAGTGTTTCGAGTAACTCCGGCTCCGCTGATTTACTCAAAGCATTGGGCATCAATATAGACATGAACCCAGCACACGCGGCGCAGTGTTTAGAGCAAACCGGCTTTACATTCTTGTTTGCTCCGCATTATCACAGCGGCGTACGCCATGCTATGGGTGTGCGAACGACCTTAAAAACCCGTACTATTTTTAATATTTTAGGGCCATTGGCAAATCCAGCAGCACCGGATGTGCAATTATTGGGGGTATATGATGAAAGTTTATGCTTAGCGATGGCACACACCTTAAAAACGTTAGGTACACCGCGCGCAATGGTCGTTCATGGCTCGGGTACCGATGAAATAGCCTTGCACGGTGAAACGACCGTCGCAGAGCTTAACAACGGAAAAATCAGCCAGTACACACTTACCCCTGCCGATTTTGGTCTTGCAAACTATTCACTTGAACAACTTGCCGGTGAAGGGCCAGAATATAACGCCAAGGCTAGCATGGCTATTCTAGCTGGTAACGGCACCGACGCGCACAATGCGGCCATTATTGTTAACGTTGCTGCGTTGCTTTATTTAACCAATAAAGCCGACGATTTTAAAAGTGCCGCAATGCAAGTTAAAGAGGTTTTACAAAGCGGCCGTGCATTGAATACCTTAAATGCCATTGTCATAAGCAGTAATAAAGAATACGCAAACTCCGAGGTAAGTAATGGCTAATGTATTAGACAAAATAGTTGCAGATAAAAAAATAGAGCTCATTGAACGCAAATCCAAGCGCCCTCTTGAGAGCTTTAAGCATCAAGCAATACCCACAAATCGTGATTTTTATAAAGCCCTTGCAGCGCCTGGCACTCAGTTTATTTTGGAATGCAAAAAGGCCTCGCCGTCAAAAGGCCTTATTCGAGAGCCGTTTGATTTAGCCGAGATCACCCGTGTTTATAAAAACTACGCTAGCTGCATCAGTGTGTTAACCGATGAAAAATATTTTCAGGGTAGTTTTGATTATCTCGAATTTGTGCGCAGTCAAGTAGAGCAACCATTGATCTGTAAAGATTTCTTTATTGATGAATACCAAATTTATTTGGCCCGTATTTATGGCGGCGATGCTATTTTATTAATGTTGTCAGTACTCGATGATACGCAATATCAATCGCTTGAAAAAGTTGCAAAAAGCCTAAACATGGCAATCATCACCGAAGTGAGCAACGAAGCTGAAGTACATCGAGCCCTGGCACTCAATGCGCAAATTATTGGTATTAATAACCGTGATTTACGTGATTTGAGCACTAACTTAGCTACCACAGAGGCACTAAGAAAGCTTATTCCTGATAACAAAGTGGTTATTTCAGAATCAGGTATTTACACACACCAAGATGTAAAACGCTTGGCCCCGTTATGTAATGGCTTTTTAATCGGTAGTTCTCTGATGGCTGAGCGTGATTTAGAGCGCGCTTGTCGAAGCGTAATTTTAGGTGAAAACAAAGTTTGTGGCTTAACCCGTAGCCAAGATGCCATTGCCGCTTATGAAAGTGGTGCCGTTTATGGGGGGCTAATTTTTGCACCTAAATCCCCTCGTTTTGTTGATTTAGATTGTGCAAAACAAGTTATGCAAAGTGCCCCGCTTGCTTATGTAGGCGTATTTGTAAACGCAACAATCGCAGACGTTGTCAATCATGCTCAGAGCTTAAAGCTTGCAGCAGTGCAATTACATGGCCAAGAAGATGCAGTCTATATAAACGAACTGCGTCCTTTGCTACCAAGTAATTGCCAGATTTGGAAGGCACAAGCTGTGAAGGATAGCTTGCCAGCACCTGTCAATGGCGTTGATCGCCACTTATACGATACTCACAGCGATACGCAAGCCGGCGGTACCGGTAAGACCTTTGATTGGGCAATACTCAAAGAGACTAAGCAGCCATTTATGCTTGCTGGTGGCTTAAACCCAGAAAATATTCAAGGTGCATTATATCAAGGTGCGCATGGACTCGACCTAAATTCAGGGGTTGAGCAAAGCGCCGGTAAAAAATGCCCAAACAAATTAAATGATGCATTTATCAGCATCCGTAAATATTGAGGTTAATATGAATAATCCAGCTTATTTCGGCGAATTTGGCGGCATGTTTGTCCCAGAATTGCTAGTACCAGCACTTAAACAACTCGAAAACGAATTTAATAAATCGCAAACAGATCCGGCTTTTCAAGCTGAACTGGAAAAGTTACTTAATGAATATGCTGGCCGTCCTACGCCGCTGACATTAACGCGTAACTTAATTAAAAACCCAAAAGTAAAATTATACTTAAAGCGTGAAGACTTACTGCACGGTGGCGCGCACAAAACGAATCAGGTGTTAGGCCAAGCACTATTAACTCAACGCATGGGTAAAAAACAAGTTATTGCTGAAACAGGCGCAGGCCAACACGGCGTTGCAACGGCGCTTGCGTGTGCATTACTTGGTTTAAAATGCCGTATTTATATGGGCGCTAAAGACGTGGCACGCCAACAACCAAACGTATTTAGAATGAAACTAATGGGCGCTGAAGTGATCCCGGTTACTGCAGGCTCTGGCACATTAAAAGATGCCGTAAACGAAGCGCTTCGTGATTGGTCAGCAAATTATAAAGAAGCGCATTACTTACTTGGTACTGCTGCAGGTCCTCACCCATTCCCTACCATCGTTCGTGAGTTCCAAAAAGTGATTGGTGAAGAAGCGAAACAACAAGTATTAAAAGCTGAAGGTCGCCTCCCTGATGCGGTGCTTGCTTGTGTAGGCGGTGGCTCTAACGCCATTGGTATGTTTACAGATTTTATTGACGAGCCAAGTGTAAAACTCATTGGCGTAGAGCCCGCTGGCAAAGGGCTTGATACCCACGAGCACGGTGCAACAATCTGTAAAGGAACCAAAGGTATTTTGCACGGTACTTATACCTATATAATGCAAAATGATGATGGCCAGATTGAGGAATCATATTCTGTCTCAGCGGGTCTTGATTACCCAGCTGTTGGCCCACAACATGCGTTTTTACATGAAACTGGCCGTGCGCAATATGTGGGTATTACAGATACCGAAGCATTAGAAGCATTCCAATTACTGGCTAAAAACGAAGGGATTATTCCTGCGCTCGAATCAAGTCATGCACTAGCTTATGCACTGAAGTATGCAGAGCAGCAAACTGAAGAGTCAATTTTAGTAGTGAATTTAAGTGGTCGCGGCGACAAAGACTTATCACACGTTATGGATGTACTTTCTAAAGGGGATCAGTTATGAGCCAGACAGCAATTCAAAAAACAGACCGCTACGGTAAAATGTTCGCCCGTTTAAGCGAGCTAAATCAAGGTGCATTTGTGCCGTTTGTTACAATTGGCGATCCAAATAAAGAACTGAGCGTTGAAATAATCAAAAGCTTAATTGATGGCGGCGCTGATGGCTTAGAGCTGGGTATTCCATTTTCAGACCCAATAGCAGATGGCCCAGTTATTCAAGCTGCCAATATTCGCGCTCTTAAAGTAAATATAAATACCCAAGATTGCTTTGATATCATCAAACAAGTACGCCAGTACAATGCTGATATCCCAATTGGTTTATTGTTGTATTCGAACTTAGTTTTTAAACGCGGTTTAGAGGCTTTTTACCAAGATGCCAAAGCAGTTGGCGTTGACTCAATTCTAGTTGCAGATGTGCCGCTTCATGAATCTAAAATGTTTCGCAAAGCGGCAATGAGTAATGGCATTGACCCCATTTTTATAGCCACGCCTAACGCACCTGATGACACTTTACGCGAATGTGCCTCTTATGGCCGTGGTTATACTTATTTGCTATCTCGTGCGGGTGTAACAGGCACAGAAACTAAAGCACAAATGCCGGCGACATCAATTGTCACTAAACTAAAAGAATACCACAGCGCCCCTGCGTTATTAGGTTTTGGGATTTCAACCCCTGATGATGTAAAAGCAGCACTTAATGCCGGTGCAGCGGGTGCTATATCTGGCTCGGCGGTAGTGAAAATTATTGAAGCGAATCTCGATACCCCTCAAGCTATGCTCAGTGGTTTACAACAGTTCGTAGCGAGCATGAAAGCTGCAACTGCGCTGTAAATTCATACTTCGAAAATAAGAAAAGGGCCTGTTGCGGCCCTTTTCTGGTAATCAAACGCGTTAAAGACTCTCTTTCAACGCTTTTGCTGCTTTAAATACAGGCTTGTTAGCGCCTTCAATGTCTATTGCCTCTCCCGTTTGTGGGTTGCGTCCTGTACGTGCGGGATAATAACTTAACGCAAACGTGCCAAAGCCATTTACTTGCACTTGATCACCTTCTGATAATGATTTAGTGATGGCTGCAAGCATGCTTGATAAAGCCGCTTGAGAATCTTTTTTAGTTAATTCACTGTGTGCAGACATTGCACTAATCAGTTGTGCTTTATTCATAAAATGCTCCTAAAAATACCGCTTACTCAGTCACTGTTCAGCAGATTTTGGTAATGATTGAATACAAAGGCACGCAGGCTAAGGGTTAGTAACTACTAAGTCAACCTTGTAAACAACACAATAAGTTGATACAACCTCTGCAACTATTTTTGGTTTTAAATTTTTGGGCATTTTATGCATGCAATAATTGAGTTTATTCCGCTAATTTTATTTTTTGCGGTATTCAAGTTAGTTGATATTTACTGGGCAACGGCATTATTAATGGGCACCACTTTTCTGCAGGTCGCTTATTCTTATTTTAAAATAGGCAAAGTACCTACACGCCAATGGTTATTTTTTGCCATTGCAGTGATTTTAGGCACTCTTACGCTGGTGTTTCATGATGAACAATTTGTGAAGTGGAAAGCCACTATCATCTACGCTGTGCTCTCATTAAGCTTATTGATCAGTCGCTACTTTCTTGGTAAAAATTTAGTTAAACAAGCACTCAGTGCCATTTTAAATAATGCATCAGACTCTGAGCAAGAAATTACCGTACCTGAGTCGCTTTGGGATAAACTCAACATATTGTGGATAGCGATCACAGCGGGAATATCAGCGTTAAATATCTATATCGCTTATAACTTTTCTCTCGATTTTTGGGTTAACTTTAAAGTGTTTGGCTTAATGGGGATCACATTTGTCAGTCTTTTTGCCACTATCATCATGTTGTATAAATATTTACCCGATGAAGATGAGCCCAAAGTAGACAATAAAAAGCGCTCTTAATGTCATAAATATGTCGTCTTAGCTTGTTAGCCTAGTATACAAAATCACGCTGAGACGACCTTGAACGCCAATCAATACCGCTGGTTTGAATTTACCTTTATATTTGTATGCCTTCCTTTGCTGGGTTTTTACCTTCGTGCCTACCTTGCTAATTGGCTGATCCCCGCGTTAATCGTGTTAATGAGTGTCTGCGGTATGTTGCTGCTAGGCGATCCCCACTTTAAACGCTTTAGACTTACCAGCCTTGGTCAATTTTCCGCAGTGAAACGCCGACTGTTTAGTTTCTTTTTTATCGGCGCACTGTTTTCAGGGGTTTTTTACGGGATCATTAATCAAGGTAATTGGTTTATGCTGCCTCGAAACTCATTTAATGACTGGTTAATGTTACTCGCGTTCTATCCATTATTGTCAGTCATGCCGCAAGAGTTGATATTTCGAACTTATTTTTTTCATCGTTATAAACGCATCATGCCAAAAAAAACGGTGCGCATAATTGTTAGCGCCACAGTATTTGCTTTAGCGCATATTGTTTATGCTAATTGGGTGGCAGTACTACTGGCATTTATAGGCGGGTTATTATTTGCATTTACCTATGCTCAAAGCCGCTCCACGTTTGTCTGCGTTATCGAACACAGCTTATGGGGACTGTGGATGTTTACATTAGGAATAGGTCAGTACTTAGATTCGGCAACAATCTCTTAACTGAAAAAGCCGTGCTAATGATACTTAACACGGCTTAATTATGGGAAGCTCAATTAGTTGTATTAATTAAAAACCGAAAATGCTCATAGCAAAAAACTTAGTCGCTACGGTATTAATAAATATAACTACTAAAATTACCGGAATAAAGGTTGATAGCGAAAAATTAACGTATTTTTCAGTAAAGCTACCTGCATAGCCTGGACAACCTTGGCTTAGCTCTTCACTTAAACGTACTTTTTTCCAGCGATACATCACGAATAAACATACCATTAAACCATTCAATGGCAAGATAGTGTCGTAAAATACATCATACACAATATCAAATAAGCTTTTAGACGCTCCACCATAGTTAGTAAATGAAGTTAACCCTTCAACCATACCAAACGACATAGTACATAACACTGTCAGTACACCGATGCTACCAGTTAATATCAGTAACGCCATTTTACGACTTATGCCTTTACGGTCACTTAGCGTAGCTGTTGGCACCTCAACGATGGATACCAACGAGGTAATTGCAGCAAAAAATACCAGCAAGAAAAACACAAACGCAACAATTGATGCACCAACATAGCCAATATCAGTTTGTAGCGCGAGTAAAATCTTTGGTAAAAACTCAAAAATCATCGACACAGATGAGTCAGACAATTTAGTAGGATCAGTATCTGGGTTAAAGCTAAAGATAGCTGGTAGCACCATAAGACCAGCAATAAACGCCACCAGTGAATCAGTCAGTGCAACCATTTTAGCACTGCCAACAATGTCATCCTTTTTCGAGATATATGAAGCGTAAGTCATTAATATACCCATGCCCAACGACAATGAGAAAAACGCTTGCGCTAATGCACCGTTCAAGACACTGGCATTCATCTTAGAAAAATCAGGGATAATATAGTACTTAACGCCAGCAATAGCATTGTCCAGTGTCAGTACATACGCCACTAATGCGATTAGCAATACAAACAATGCGGGCATTAAAAACTTAGCTGCTTTTTCAATCCCTTGCTTAACACCACCGACTAAAATCAAATTAACAATTAATGCCACGGCAGCCATATACGCAAACACGCTGGAACTATTAATAAACACCCCAAAGCTTTTTGGATCAGCCAACACATCTAAGTTCCCAACCGCAACTTGGCTTAAGTAACCAAAAATCCAGACTGTAATAACCATGTAAAACACTGCAATCATAAACGGGGTTAATACTGCTAAAAAGCCAGCAAAACTCCACTTAGCATCATTACCTGATAATAACTTGTAAGAGCCTAGTGGATCTTTTTGTGCTTGGCGTCCCATTGCCATCTCTGCCATCATTACCGGCAAACAAATAAACACAACAAATAGCGCGTAAACGAGCAAAAATGCACCACCACCATTTTTTGTTGCTGAGACTGGAAAACCAACCAAGTTACCAATACCGACCGCAGAGCCAGCAGCTGCTAATATAAATCCGAGGCGGGAGCTAAAATGCTCACGAGTATCGCTCATTTAAAAACCTTATTATTATTTTGTACCATTCAAGCGACTCTACCAGTGTTGTGCTGGGCTTTTCAAGCAGATTCCACTTAAAAATATAATGATACTGTAAACCTTAGAGGTTGTTGTTCTTTTAAGATTAAAATTTGTTCAAGCTAACAGTGATTAAATCGCAGCATCAGTTTATAGCCTCGAAAGTTAACTAAAAACTGCGTAAAGCTTTCGCGCTTTAGTAAGACTCTAAACTAATCGCAATTTATTCGCCTATTAATTTTGCTGTGCTAATATCAGCATAATTCCAATAATATTGAAATCCAGAGAACACACCATGTTGTATATGATTTACTCAACTGATGTTGAAAATAGCTTAGAATTAAGAAAAGCCGCCCGCCCTGCTCATTTAGCACGCTTGCAAGAATTAGAGGAGCAAGGCCGATTACTGACAGCAGGTCCATTACCTGCCATTGATAGCGCCGAGCCAGCTGACGCTGGTTTTACTGGCTCTTTAGTGATTGCAGAATTTAGCTCATTAGAAGCGGCTCGCGAATGGGCTGCAGCAGATCCTTACGTAAACGGTGGCGTATATGAAAACTCACAAGTTAAACCGTTTAAGAAAGTTTTTCCTGGCTAAGTAAAACCAACAACCAAACTGGATTACACTGTTTAAATGAACCAGAATTTAATGCAATGGCTATAAGACTTAGAGCCAAATCACCACAATTCAGTGTTTGTTCACCGGATGTTAATTAAACTCTGTTGCATTGAATCATCAGATTTAGTGATTTTTCACTTGAATTATAGCTACTTGGTTCATTAAACTATTCAGGTCTGGTTTAGGAGTTTCTCATCATGCGTACTGTGTTAGCTCTCAGCGTCGCCATCACTGTGCTATTTTCGAGTGTTTTTTCGACTAGTAGCCAAGCTGCATCTCAAGTCAATAAAGCTGAGATCAATAAAAAACAAGCTGTTGAGCTTGCTAAAAAAGTCGAAGATGGTAAAACTCTTAAAATTACCGTACTTAACGATATTTATACTGTAAGAATATTAAAATCGGACGGCCATGTCGTCGACGTTCATGTCAATAAAAAGACCGGCGAAGTGAAGAAGGATTAAGAAATGCGAATTTTAGTAATTGAAGATGATTTACACTTAGCAGACAATCTGCGTAATGCATTAGAAAAAGAACGTTATAGTGTCGATCTCTGTCATGATGGCGAAGCTGGTTTATTTCACATCACAGAATATCCTCTTGATATGGCGGTAGTTGATTTAGGCTTACCAAAAATCGATGGTATTGAACTGATCAATAAAGCCCGTGCACAAGGGGTCACCATTCCAATCCTGATTTTAACAGCACGTGACCGTTGGCAAGATAAAGTTGAAGGACTTGATGCTGGTGCTGATGACTATTTAACTAAACCATTTCATGTTGAAGAGTTAATAGCGCGGTGTAATGCGTTAATTCGTCGTAGCGCAGGTAAAGCAAATCCTGAAATGACTGCTGGGCCTATTAAAATTCATACCCGCTCACAACAAGTGTGGGTTGATGACCGAGAACTAAGTCTCACCGCATACGAATACAAAGTGCTTGAGTATTTAATGGTTAATCCACAAAAAGTGATTTCTAAATCTGAGCTTACAGAGCACATATATGATCAAGACTTTGATTTAGATTCAAATGTAATCGAAGTATTCGTACTGCGCTTACGTAAAAAGCTTGACCCTGATGGTACTTTAAATCCAGTAGAAACACTACGCGGACGCGGTTACAGGCTTAAAAGTCAGTGGTAGCATCGCAAATACCGTTAAAAGTAAGGCAAGGATTTATCCTTGTCTTTGTTTTATTAGTCGCTTTACCTATCCTATTCTTCTCTATTGGTAAGGCGTACTACGCTTCATTAGTCGAAGCCACCGAAAAAACCCTCGAAGCCCATTTATATTCTTTAATTTCAGAAGTCGATTTTACTGAGCGCGGCATTATCATGCCCAGCACTATTTTAGCTCCTGAATTGAATCGTTTAAACTCTGATACTTATGCGATGATCTATCGTGAAGAGCAGCCTGTATGGCACTCTGAGTCGGCGGTAAATGTTAACTTTGTGCCTGACGAACTAGAAACCAAAGCAGGCGCTGCCGATTTTCGTCGTGTGGAATATAAAAATACCGTGTATTGGCAACTTAGCCTAACCGTTATTTTAAATAACATTGACCAGTCAGAGCATGCTCGCTTTATTTTATTAAAACGCAATGATGCTCTACTGCGCTTAATGGATGGTTTTAAACAAACCCTTGTAAACTGGATGTACGTCATGGGTGTAGCCATTGCAGCATTAATGGCTGTGGGTTTTGTGTGGAGCGCGCGGCCGTTGCAACGACTGGATAAAGAAATAAAAGCCATTGAGTCGGGTGATATTCAAGAAATTAAAGGACTTTATCCTGTTGAGCTGCAAACCATAAAAGCCGATTTAAATTTATTACTCGAAACTCAGCAACGCCAAAAAGAGCGCTATCGTGCGTCTTTAAGTGACTTAGCTCACGCACTTAAAACGCCACTGGCAGTATTAAAATCGAGCCCGCTTGCCAACGATGCCGATGCCCAAGAGCAGCTTGACCGTATAAATGTGATGATCGAACACCAATTAAAACGTGCTGCAACAGGTGCATCTGATACTTGGAAAAAACAAACAGCCATTAAGCCGGTGCTCGATTCAATCCTCAATGCAATGAGTAAAGTTTACCGCGATAAAGATATTATTTTTACCCATGCGGTTAAAGACAAAGATTACTTTTTAGGTGACAAAACTGATTTACTCGAACTACTCGGTAACTTAATTGATAACGCCTGTAAAGCTTGTCGTTCACAAGTCGATATCCAAGTCATTCAAAAACGCAATCTCACCATCGCTATTAGTGATGATGGGCCCGGTGTGCCGATTGATAAACGCGAATCCTTACTTACTCGAGGTACCCGCTTGGACACCTACGAAAGCGGGCATGGTGTCGGTATGGCGATTGTGTCAGATTTAGTAAAGTCGTATCACGGTACCCTGACTATTTTAGATGCTGATACCTTAGGCGGCGCGAAATTTATTTTAGAGTTTAACTATAATGATAAAAAATAGTCGGTTAACAACAATCTCAGCACTACTTTTAGCACTGAGTACAACAACGTTTGCAGCAGAAGAGCAATGTACTGTCGTTGAGCAAGCAACACCTGATGAAGCTAAAAAATATATTCAATGTTTAGATAAACAAATAGAAAGCTTAACCCGCATTCAACAAACCTGGATAAATAAAATCACTTTAGATTTAAATAAGATCCAAGAAGATAGCGGTAACACTCAGTTACTACCAATCTTTAAACGTAGCATTATTAGTCATGATAAGTACGTGGAAGACAGCTGTAAATGGCGTTATTTACACAAAGTACCTAACGCCACCCAAGCTGCTATTGTATATAAACGCTGTGAATTGCGTATGTTAGAGCAGCACATCACTGTATTAAAACAACCTATCTAACCACCAGTGTGGCTATTTAGACGGTGACTCAATTTCTTCACCATTACCCAAAAGAGTCGCTAACCAACGTCCTTCATCACTGGTTTCTAGGGCAATTTTAACAATCATCGTCAGTGGCACCGATAATAACATACCTACAGTGCCAATCAGCCAGCCCCAAAAGATCAGTGATAAAAATACCACTAAGGTCGACAACCCTAAACCTTTGCCCATGTACTTTGGTTCGACTATATTACCCATCACGGTATTAATAGTTAAATAACCTGCACCTACGATCCCTGCTACCAAGGGTCCTTGTGTGATCAAAGCTAATAAAACAGCTGGGATAGCGGCAATAATAGAGCCAATATTAGGGATGTAATTAAACATAAATGCCATTACTCCCCATAACACGAAGTAGTCAACATTTAAGATCCACAGTAGTAGCCCGGCTAATACACCAGTACCAACACTCACCACTGTTTTGATCGCTAAATAAGAATTAATAGAATTTAAAAAACGGTCTATTTGCTGCATTTTCATATCAGGATCGTCTAATGCCATATGAATTTTATGACTAAGCATAGGCCCTTCAAAAAGCATAAATACCACAGTTAAAATAATTAAGAACAAATTTGCCATCACGCCACCTAAGCCAGTCAGCATACCGGTGGCAACATCAATCATTTTTCCCGGGTCGAACATTGATATAACTTGCTCTTTATTGAGCAAAATATTGTACTTGGCAGCAACATCAACCAACCAAATAAACTCATCCTGTAACTTACTTTTATATTCAGGTAAATGCTGTGAAAAGTCAGTCAATGATTGCCCGACTAAGCTTGCAAGGCTAACCCCTAAGCCAACCACCATCAACATCACTAACATAATCGCGATGCCTTTAGGTATTTTGTACCGACCAAAAAAACTTAATAAAGGACTACAAATAATGGCAATAAATGCTGCAAGTACAAACGGAATGACAATTACACTTGCCGCTTTAATACCGGCTAAAGCAACCACCAACGCTGCAAAGATAACTAAACTTTTGTTTACCCCAGTTAAACTAGCCAAACTACAATCCTTTAAAATATAAACTGCAGCTAGTGTATGTGAAAAGTCTGTAGAATGAAATATTTGCAAAGTGATCAAAGCAGCCTACCCTACGTATAACCAATAAATAATTACTAAAAGAGTTTTATACTGCTATGCATATCTTAATAACCGGCGCAACAGGCCTGATCGGTCTTCATTTGTGCCCTGAGCTGAACAAAGACCATCAATTGACAGTACTCACCCGCAATCCTGCAAATGCGACAAAACTGTTAGGTGAGAACATTCATGCGACTGACTCCCTTGAAGAGGTTGATTTTAATAATCTCGATTGCATTATTAATTTAGCCGGTGAACCCATCGTAAATAAACGCTGGAGCGACAAACAAAAACAAATACTGCGAGACAGCCGTATTTCGCTCACTCAACAAATTAGCGCTGCAATTAACCAATGCGATACACCGCCGCATACTTTTATATCAGGCAGTGCGGTCGGATTTTACGGTCGCCAATCAACCACCGTAATTGACGAAAGCTTTGTTGATGTGACCCCTGAATTTAGTCATCAACTATGCCATGATTGGGAACAAGCCGCCCTGCAAGCAGAATCAGTCAATACTCGAGTATGTTTATTACGTACCGGTATCGTTTTAGCTAACAATGGTGGTGCATTAGCCAAAATGTTACCACCATTTAAATTAGCACTAGGTGGTCCTATTGCTGATGGCCAGCAAGGCATGTCATGGATACATATCGAGGATATGATTAATTTAATTATACATATTATCAATAACGTGCAACTCAGCGGCGCAATTAATATGACCGCTCCAACACCTGTATCAAATAGCGAATTTAGTCAAAGTTTAGGTAAGGTATTAAATCGACCAGCAAAAATAACTATGCCTGCATGGGTACTAAAATTAGTAATGGGTGAAATGGCAGATTTGCTGCTTTACGGACAATATGTACAACCAACTAAAGCACTTGATAGCAACTATTGCTTTCGTTATAAAAAATTAGACAGTGCACTTACAAACCTATTACAATAAATGCAGCAATTTAATACTACCTTGCTATTTAAATACTAATACATAATAATTATAACAACAGTGACTAAAGCAGCTCGATTAAACAAGGCAGATTCATAATGCTACATTTACCTACTGTGATGAGCATATCATTACTTTTGAATGTCCTGATCGGCGGCTTTTTTTTACCGTTTATAATTATAAAAAACAACCCTGTTATTTATACTTAGGCGGGTCGTGTATGGTATTTGTGGCCGCGCAAATTTTAGCATGCCTGCGAATAGTGCTCGATAACCCTTTTATTACGCACTATCTGGCTGATATGTGCATCATAATTAGTCCTATACTCGCTCTTATTGGTTTGCAGAAAGTAACTAACCTCACTAAAAATACTAACCGGCACTTTTTAACCTTAGTGATTGTCAGTGCAATTGTGTTACTACCAATCTATGCTATTACAGCAGGCCAATTGGTGACAAGTATTGTTATTGCAACACTCTTTATTTACGGCGCATGTTTAGTTCATAAGATGAAATGCGTAGCACCAATGCAACAAAAAATCTTGTCCGGCTGTTTTATTAGCCATTGTTTGATCATGTATATACAAGCATTTATGTTATTAGCTCCTTTGGTTAGTAATTCTGCAACTGATTATAGTCTTTGGCTACAAATAATTTTAGTAAGCCATGTCATTCTAGCGACTGCTACAGCTTTGGTATTGCCGTTTTTATTATTTGTAAATATTGAAGAAAACCTTCAGCGACTAGTCAATCACGATGTGCTCACCCGCCTCTTAAATCGACGTGGTTTTTTTATGCAAGGTGAAAAACTCCTCAAACAAGGCGTTGCATATCAGCAATCATTTTCGATAGTTATGATCGATATTGATTACTTCAAAAGTGTTAATGATAAATATGGTCACAGCACAGGTGATACCGCTATTAAATGGATCGCGCAACATATCATGGCACAGCTAAATGATAACGATATTGCTGCGCGAATTGGTGGTGAAGAGTTTGCTTTATTACTCCCTGATCAATCTCTTAATCAAGCTCAGGTAACTGCTCAAAAACTCTGTGATGCAATTAGAGGGCATAGCTTACGTTTTAAAGGAAACACTATTAATTTATCAGTAAGTGTGGGAATTAGCAGTAGTTATGATGCCAATGCTTCAATTAAAACACTGTTAGATCAAGCCGATAAACGCTTATATATCGCTAAAGCAAAAGGCCGAGATCAAGTGGTTATTAGTGATCAACAAACCGACCATGTTGCCAACGGTGTTATGTAACCGAACTGAATTGTAATTTTTTAAGCACTGAGTCCACTGAGTATAACCACTGATTAAACTTAGCCTGGTGTCTTTGTCATATACAAACAATTAGCAAGTGGTATTGGCTCTGGGTAATCAGCAAGCACAAAGCCAAGTTTTTTATACGCTTTAATCGCACTTTTGTTATGAGCTAATACAAATAAAGAACATGTTTGCGTAGCTAAAGTTAATTGACCTAGTTCACTGAGCTGCGTAATTAGTGTTGCTACAATGCCACCACCACGATACTCAGGGTTAACCACTAACCTACCTAGATGACAACGACCAATACGTAAATAAAACTGACCAAAAGCCATTAGCGTATTATCATCAGCAAGCAATACAAATGAGTTTATTTCATCAAGTTTTAAACCCTTTTTGAAAGAATTAAAATCGTACGGGTATCTAAAATTAGGCCCAGCCCATGCATGAACTTCTTCTTCATTTAAAAACCATGACATGATTTCTTTTATGTGGGTATTTCTGACGTGAGTTAACAACATAACGACTCTTACTTAATCTCGGGAAGTACGATATATTCCATGTTAATTGATAACAAACAATACGTTATAAATATACCAACCGCAATTAGATAATAACAATAAGGTACTTTTTACTTATGCTAATTGCTACTCCATCATTCAATTAGCCTCCCGTTTAAGTTCAGTTGTTTTCATATTTATGGGCATAAAAACCATGCGAACACTCATTTACCTAATAAAGTTACAAAGATGAAAATAAAAAATAATTGACCGATAATTATATATAAAACAATAAACACCACATCCAAACAAACAAATTTAATACATTTTAGCTGCAATAAATTAAACACAGTTGTTGACGCAACATAAAAATTACACTAGCCTTTCTGGAAGCGCTTCCACAGAAATTAATACAAGCCACTATGGAAGCGCTTCCACACACAGTGATACCGCCGCATTTTTGTGGCGAGTAAATAATAATGATAACAGTACGAGGGAAGTCTAATGTCCAAGCATATTTTAATGAAAACAAAGTTAGCCACCAGCTTATCTTTGATTTTAGGTGCCGCAACCACTATGTCTACGTTTGCCGCCGAGGTTGAACAACAAAGTGAATTAGAAGTGATTCAAGTCACCGGTTTTAAAGGCAGTATCAAAGAATCAACTCAGCTTAAGCGTTACTCTTCTGGGGTTGTTGATGCCATTTCTGCAGAAGACATTGGTAAATTTCCAGACACTAATTTAGCTGAATCGCTGCAACGCATTACCGGTGTTTCAATTGACCGCAGCAATGGTGAAGGTTCTAAAGTGACGGTGCGTGGTTTTGGTCCAGATTATAATATGGTGACATTAAACGGACGTACAATGCCTGCGGCCTCTCTTCCTGCTGGTGGTGGTGCTCCAAACTCTCGAGCCTATGATTTTGCTAATCTTTCCTCAGAAAGTGTGAAATCAGTGGAAGTATATAAAACAGGTAAAGCAAGCATCGCATCTGGTGGCATTGGTGCAACCATTAATATCAATACTGCTCGTCCGCTTGATAACCCTGGCCTAGTTGCCAATATTGGTGTTAAAGCACAGCACGATACAACTAACCGTGTCGGCGATGATGTTACTCCAGAAATTTCAGGGATCTTTAGCTGGACAGATGAAGATGCTAAATTTGGTGCTTCACTCACAGCAAGTATGCAACAGCGTGATAGTTCAGCAACCGGGGCATTTGTTGGCGAATGGCGCACCACAGAATATGATGGCACCATCCCTCAAGCAGCAGATGACATTGTATTAGAAAATGCTCCTGCGATGGGCCAGTATTATTCAATGCCATCAGACTTGCGCTACACCATTGCAGATCGTGAGCGAACTCGTACTAATGCTCAATTAACATTGCAATACAGCCCTATTGACTCGTTTACCGCAACACTTGATTATACTTACTCACAGCAAGAGTTATTTGAAGCCCGTGCAGAGCAATCAATTTGGATGGACAACTATAAAACCCATTTAACATTTGATGACAATGCTGTTAAAACACCTATTTATTACCGTGAAGAACGCCGCGACTTATCCACTCGCGACTTAGGCTTAGCATTACAAGAGCAAAATCAAGTAAACGAAAATAATTCAATCGGTTTAAACCTTCAATACTACTTTAGTGATCAACTGAACTTTACGTTTGATGCCCACAGCTCAAAAGCCACCAGCAAACCCGATGCGCCTTATGGTAGTTGGATAAATGCAGGCTTAGGTGCCAATGTCGTGGCCGCACAACAAGTTGACTTTAGCCGTGACTTACCCTCTATGGTAATAGATTTCGATGACTGTAGTCGCACAAATCTAAACTGCTCAGGAGCGCTTGATCAAGCTGATGTAGGTAGCTCAATTTTAGATGCAAACTTTGCAAGTCAAGAATCAACCGTTGATGAATTTCGACTACACGGTAGTTATCTCATAGACAACGGCAGTATCGACTTTGGTATTGAGTCACGCTCAATGGAAAGTCACTCTTTACAATCGCTAACACGTAATACAATGGGTAACTGGGGCATTGAAAACCCTGGTGAACTACCCGATGGCTATTTAGATCCAACTAATTTTTTAGCCGAATTTGATGATTACGATACCAGTGGTTCGTTTGATCAAGGCTTTACCGGTAGTGCTTCACAGATTGGTTACTGGGCGGCAGATCAATACGGGTTCAATTTTGCGGCTGATGGCGCCTTTGCAACAAATCGCACTATTGAAGAAGATATTCAAGCGGCATTTGTACAATATAATTACAGTAACGAAATCAATGGTATGGTATTTAACCTTGTGATTGGTGCGCGCTATGAAACAACCGATATTACCTCAACTGCTAATATTGATTTACCTGATGCAGTTGCATGGGAAGGTAACAACGACTTTAATGTGCGTTACGGCACCAATAAAGATGACTATTCCTTGAGCTCAAGCTATAACCATTTTTTACCTAGCTTAGATTTTAACATTAACGTTATTGAGGATGTGACTCTTCGCGCCTCTTACAGTACCACTATTGCCCGCCCTACTTACGACAATTTAAGTTCTGCGGCAACGGTAGGTGTACCTACCGGCCCTTCGATCATTCCAGGCACCACTAATGCACCAGCAGCAACTGGTAACCCTAGCCTTGTCCCACTTGAATCGAATAATTTTGATGTATCTGCTGAGTGGTACTTCACTGATCTAAGTTATGTGTCGATTGGTTACTTTAATAAAAAAGTAGATAATTTTATTGGTCTATCACCAATGACTCAAAACTACTACGGCTTACGCGATGCATCTGCGGGTCCAAGAGCACAAGCAGCCAAAGCAGAGCTTGAGGCACAAGGTCTTGCGTTTACTGATTCAAATTTATTCCAAATGGTCGCTGCAATGGAAAATGGTGTAGCATTTGACTCGATGAGCTATGAAGAATTTGAAGCCGCTTACGACGTTCTACCAAACAGTGATGACCCACTGATGGACTTTACGGCACAAGTACCAACCAACAGTAAAGATGCCAAAATTGATGGTTATGAATTTGCCGTACAACACTTCTTTGGCGACACGGGTTTTGGCTTACAAGCTAACTACACCATAGTAAATGGTGATATTGATTATAATGTAGCCGCTGATCCAACCGTCACACAATTTGCCCTTGTTGGCTTAAGCGACACAGCTAACTTTATAGCCATGTACGAAAACGATAAGTTTCAGGCGCGTATCGCCTATAACTGGCGTGATAAATTCTTAAACAGTGCTGCCCGTTACGTTAACGAACCGGGCTTTACAGAAGAGTATTACCAAATTGATTTTAATATTGCTTACAACTACAGTGAACAAATGTCGTTCTTTGTCGAAGGGCTTAACATTACTGAACAAAATATGCGCCAACATGGCCGGTATGAAGCACAGTTATGGAATTTAGAACAAAATGGTGCACGCTATAATATTGGTATGCGTTATAACTTCTAAGCAAGGGTTATTGACTCATTAACGCCATGAGTATTAAGCCGCTAGTTGTTAGCGGCTTTTTGCGTTGCAGGTTAATAGCAATTTTATTAAAACAACAGAGCACACAATGAATAATAAAATACAACACATTGTGGTATTAGGTGGTGGCGCAGCAGGTTGGCTAAGTGCAGGGCTATTAGCCGCTGAACACCCTAAACAAAAGGTTACCTTAATAGAGTCTGCAAACATTGCTATTTCAGGTGTAGGCGAAGGCACTTGGCCGTCTATGCGCAATACGCTCAAGCGAATTGGTATCGAAGAAATAGATTTTATACGTCACTGCGATGCTTCATTTAAGCAAGGTTCAAAATTTATAAACTGGCGTAACATAAATATAGGCGAAAACTACTATCATCCGTTTATGACTCCCGAAGGCTATTTAGAAACCGATTTACACGCTTACTGGCAACATCATGCAAGCACTCAAAAATATGCCGACGCCGTTAATATGCAAAGCTTTGTTTGCCAAGCAGCACTTGCACCTAAGCAGTTACACACACCAGAATACGCGGCGGTCACTAATTACGGCTATCATCTTGATGCCGGTAAGTTTGCCACATTTTTAAAACACCACTGCGTAGAAAAACTCAATGTGCATCATATTATTGATGACGTCATCGAAGTAAAAAATAGTCATGACGATTATATTCATTCACTCACCACCATAAAGCACGGTGACATAGACGGCGACTTATTCATTGATTGTACCGGTGCTCGGGCGCGTTTGATTGGTGAGCACTATGGCGCAACGCTTATCACACAAGATCATATTCTTTTTAATAATAGCGCTATCGCTGCACATCTCCCTTATAACGATAATCAACAAGAGATCGCCTCAGCCACTTTATCAACGGCGCAGCCACATGGTTGGATCTGGGATATTGGTCTACCGAGTCGTCGTGGTATCGGTTATACCTATAGCGATAAATACTGCGATGAACAAACCGCTGTGAACACCTTAAAGAGCTATGCTGCGCTATCTGTTGGTGAACAAGTCGCCGAGCAAATACAAACTCGCAAGCTGAGTTTTCTTCCTGGTTACCGCACACAGTTTTGGGTAAAAAACTGTGTTGCTGTTGGTATGTCGCAAGGTTTTATAGAGCCACTTGAAGCATCAGCACTGGCGATGGTGGAGCTTTCAATCAGCATGTTAAGCGAACAAATGCCGCAAAACCGTACTCATATGGACTTGCTGGCTAAACGATTTAATCAGCGCTTTAGTTATCGCTGGCAGCGAGTAATCGACTTTTTAAAGTTACATTACATATTAAGTGAACGTGATGATAGTCAATACTGGCGTGATATAAAAAAACCATCGAGCATTCCTACTCGTTTGAATGAATTGCTGGCACTTTGGCAATATCAACCACCAAGCAGGTTTGATTTAATTGAAAACGAAGAGGTATTCCCCTCTGCCAGCTATCAATATGTATTGTATGGAATGGGCTTTCACACGCAAAATACAACAGCAGAAAATACCTTTAATAACGCTAAAGCTGGGCAGTATTTTTATCAGCAAAACCGTGAAAAAATTGCCAAATACTTACAAGGGTTACCAACAAATCGCGCATTATTAAATCAACTTTTAAACAATAAGGCTTAACCTGACAATGACACACAACAAACCTATAAAAAATGTGGTGATCGCTGGCGGTGGTACAGCTGGTTGGATGGCTGCGGCTGCATTCAGTAAACTCGTTGGTAAAAATATCAATGTCACCCTTATCGAATCCGACGACATTGCTACGGTTGGTGTTGGTGAAGCTACTATTCCACCGATCCGCACTTTTCATAAATTACTTGGCATAAATGAGCAAGCATTTATGAAAGCTACCCAAGCAAGCTTTAAATTAGGGATCAGTTTTGAAAACTGGGGCGAAAAAAACACCGATTATATTCACTCATTTGGCATGACGGGCAAAGAATGCTGGGCAGGTGAATTTCATCATTTTTGGCTACACAGCTTAACATTAGGACTTGAATCCGAGTTTGGTGATTACTGTTATGAACTGCAAGCAGCTAAACAAGGTAAGTGTGCTTTTAATCAGCAAAATCCAATTAATTATGCATTTCATATGGATGCGAGTCGTTATGCATTATTCCTACGTGAATTTTCAGAACAACTAGGGGTTAAACGTCTAGAGGGAAAAATAATCCACGTTAATAAATGCGCCACTTCGGGCTTCATAAACAGCCTAACTCTTGCAGATGAAAGTATCGTAAATGGTGATTTTTTTATTGATTGTACCGGCTTTAATGGACTACTTATTGAACAGGCTTTGCATACCGGCTATGAAGATTGGTCACACTTACTGCCGTGCGATAGCGCAATTGCAGTACAAACTAGAGCCATTAGCGATGATATAGTGCCTTATACCCGCTCAATTGCACATGATGCAGGCTGGCAGTGGCAAATTCCTCTGCAACAGCGCGTAGGTAATGGTCTAGTGTATTGTAGCCGTTATTTAAACGATACTGATGCAAAGCAGCTTTTACTCAGTAATATTCAAGGTGAAACTCTCACTGAACCCAAAGTAATTAAATTTAAAACTGGCCGCCGACGCAAAGGCTGGAACAAAAACTGCCTTGCTCTGGGGCTTGCCAGTGGCTTTGTTGAACCCCTTGAATCTACCAGTATTCATTTAATTATGTCGGGCATTATTCGCTTTATCCGGCTATTTCCATTTGATGGTATTACCGAACAAGCAATCCACGAATACAACAAACAGCTAAAAAGTGAGATTGAAAACATTCGTGATTTTATTGTCTTGCATTATAAAGTCACTGATCGCACTGATAGCGAATTTTGGCGTCATTGTAAAAATATGGAAGTGCCTGATACCCTTGTTCATAAAATTAGTTTATTCAAAGAAACTGGGCGGGTATTTTTAGATGACGGCGATATTTTTAGAGTCGACTCATGGGTGCAAGTAATGTTGGGTCAAGGTCTCAAACCCAAACAATACCATTTAATTGCAAGCCTGATGAGTGATGATGAGTTAAGCCACTTTCTGAACAGTATCAAACAGCAAATTGCTCAACGCGTGGCACAATTGCCAACACATAAAGCATTCTTACAACAATATTGTCTTGCTGAATAATCTGAGTGAGCATAAAAAGCCCTTTAAAAACGTAAAGGGCTTTGCACAACACAACAAAATCAAAGACTAAGTTAACTATCTGGGCAGATAATTGTTGCCTGTTTTGCTCCTTCTGGCACAAAGTTGATATTCGCCACAGAAACCGAACCGTTACCCGTGATCTGTAATGAAAATGGGCTAGTCACTCTTGAAAAATCAACGCCTTGCTCAGTAAAGCAGGTTAAGTCTATGCTGAGTGTTTGCCATCTATTTAATGTAGCCTTTTTGAGTTCTGCGCTGATATCAACACGTCCACCACAACCATGCTCGCAACTCATAGCAACAAATAATGGAGCAGCAAATTCGCTATTTATCTTGTAATCAAAACTCAGCGCTGAGTTTGCTTCGATATAAGCCACTTTATCTTCAGTGAAGTTACTATTGATTTCGGCTGTAGTAAGGCCTATACCTGTAAATACAAATGCCATTGCATCTTCTTGAATATTTTTATCTTCAGTACGATAACTAATACCAGCTAATTCAACGCTATTGCTAGCTACTTGAACTTGCTGCTGTGCTGACTTTAAAAACAATCGCCATGGATCAGTCAGCACGCCATTAAAAATAGCCATATTAGGCAAACTAGCTATATCAACACCTGAGTCTTCATTTAAATTATCTGCCAGGGTATTTTTATCTGTATAGGTTAAACCAAAGCCATAAGGAAATAGTGGCGAATAGTCTACATCATCTCTATTTACTGCGGTTTGCAGTGGTGATTTTGGCCATGAAAACGACAATTTACCAGTAAAGTCATGCTGAATATCACCTCCTGCGTCAGTTAATAATACATCGGCCACACCTTGTCCTTCTGTACCCGGTAGCCATGCGGCGACAAACGCATCAGAGGCATTTAACTCAGCGTTAACCCACATTGGTCGACCTGAAATGAATACCGATACGACCGGCACGCCTTTTGATTTAAGCTGTTTTAATAACGCTAACGACTTTTTATTATTACGCTCAAACTCAAGATTATCCCTGTCACCGTGGCCTTCTGCATAAGGTTCTTCTCCAAACACCACAATCGCCACATCAGGTTTTTGTGTAAAGTGTCCATCAGGACTTAAAATGGCCTCTCCACCTGCGGCCGTGATCTGCGCTTTTAAACCCGCAAAGATTGACGTAGCACCAGGGAAATCGGTATTTTCGTTATTGGTGCCTTGCCAAGTAATACTCCAGCCCCCCGCTTGCTTAGCAATATTATCTGCGCCATCTCCGGCAATTAATACTCGTGAATTAGCCGCTATCGGCAAAGTATTGTTGTTGTTTTTTAATAACACCAGTGATCCACGCACAGCTTGTCGCGCAATATCGCGGTGCACTTGCGCGCCAATTAACTGCGTTTTACCTGAGAACTGACGTTTTGCAGGGCTCGGTTTATCAAATAAACCCGCTCTTAGTTTGACTCTTAAAATACGCGCAACAGCATCGTCAATTCGGCTCATGGCAATTTCACCGGCTTTTACTTGCGCTATCGTATTTTCATAAAGTGGTTTCCACGCCCCCGTAGGAACCATAAAAATATCAAGCCCCGCGTTTACAGCCTGTGGGCAGCTTTCGTTACTACAACCTACAACTTGTCCGTGGCCATTCCAATCACCAACAACAAAGCCATCAAAGCCCATTTTCGTTTTCAGTACATCGGTAAGCAGGTATTTATTGCCATGATTTTTCTTACCATGCCAGCTATTAAACGACGCCATAACAGATTGACTACCAGCCGACAAACCACCAATGTAGCCTTGAGCATGAGTATCAAACAAGGCTTGCTCTGAATCGATATTGTTACCTTGATCGTCACCATCGACGGTACCGCCATCACCTAAAAAGTGTTTAACTGTGCTAATCACCCGCTTATGACTTAAAAAATCACCATCTGCATGGCCTTGCAAGCCGTTAACAATGGCAACTGAGTACCGGCGGACAATCTCTGGATCTTCAGAATACCCTTCATAAGTTCGACCCCAGCGGTCATCACGTACAACAGCAACAGTCGGCGCAAATACCCAATCAATACCAGTAACCATCACTTCGATTGCCGTCGCAGCGGCTATTTTTTCTATTAAAGCGGGATTATTTGCTGCGCCTAAGCCAATGTTATGTGGAAATAACGTTGCACCAATCACGTTATTATGACCATGTACAGCATCGGTGCCCCACATGGTAGGAATATCGATGCCATCAAGAGAATCGTCAACCGATGCTTGATACATCTGTTCAGCAAGTGCAATCCAATCTTGTGGTGTGGCATGTTTATTCGCGTTCGGAAATGAGCCTCCGCCATTTAAATACGAGCCAAAACCATATTTACGCATATCATCAGTCGTTATATCGCGGATCTCAGGTTGAATCATCTGCGCAACTTTTTGCTCTAATGTCATCGTCTGCAAGTACTGAGCAATCTTAGACTCAATTTGCGGATCAGCTCGAACCACATTATTCAGCTTTGGCCAAATAGCTAGCGATTGTTGCTGCTGCATTTGTTCAACAGCTCTATTATTTTGAGACGTATCTTTACTTTCGCTTGCTGAACAACCAGCCAGAGTAACTAATCCAGCTAACAAACTTAGTGTAGGTAACTTAGCTGTGTGTAAGTGTGTTTTCATTTTTATATACCTATCTATTATCAACTCATTGCTGCTTAAAAGACTCTAAGTACCTGCTGTATTACAAAAGCGAGACCAAGCGGTTTATTCATCTAAGCAACGGTAGAACTATTTTTTGTCATCATTGAAATTAAAATTTAACTGTTGACCTGTTAAGAAATAGTCACTAACCTAAATATGGAAGCGCTTCCTTAAAGTCATTAAATACCATCTATTGGCATTAATCAAATTAAATATGGAAGCGCTTTCAGATATGTTAGCTTTAAAAGCTAAAAATAACAGCATCACGGACTATAAAAAGAAAGCAGAGGTTTTCTATTAATGAAACAATTATCTTTACCTAAACACTCGCCGCTACTGAGCAAAGACTTCACTTTTGGCGTAGCAACTGCTTCATTTCAAATTGAAGGTGGTGCAGCAGATCGTCTGCCATGTATTTGGGACACCTTTTGTGCTCAAGACGATAAAATTGCCGATAACTCAAATGGTCTAATCGCCTGTGAACACTACACTCGTTGGCCTCAAGATATTGAGTTAATAGATTCTCTGGGCGTTGATGCCTATCGTTTATCAATTTCTTGGCCACGCGTAATGCATCAAGATGGTAGTTTAAATCCATTAGGTGTGAAATTTTATACTGATCTTCTAGATGAACTTAAACGCCGCAACATCAAGGTATTTGTCACTTTATATCACTGGGATCTACCGCAGTATTTAGAAGATCAAGGCGGCTGGTTAAATCGTAATACCGCCTATGAATTTGCTCACTACACAGATCTTATTAGCAAAGCGTTTGGTGATCGTGTTTATTCATATTCAACCTTAAATGAACCTTTTTGCAGCTCTTATTTAGGGTATGAAATTGGTGTGCATGCCCCAGGTATTGTCGGTCGGGAATTTGGCCGAAAAGCTGCCCATCACTTATTACTAGGTCATGGTTTAGCGATGCAAATGCTGGCTAAAAATAGCCCACAGACACTTAATGGTATCGTACTCAACTTTACTCCCTGTTACCCGGTAACACAAAGTGACGCAGATCTTAAAGCCACAGCCTTTGCTGATGATTATATTAACCATTGGTATATGCGCCCTGTAATGACTGGCAAATACCCAGATATTATTGAGCAACTTCCAGCAGAGCAGCGTCCAGATATTCACCCCGGTGATATGGAAATTATTGCGCAGCCATTAGATTACCTTGGCGTTAATTTTTATACGCGTTTACATTACCAAGCAAGCGCTGATGATTTTTATGACGAGCGCCCACATCAAGGCCTATTAACTGATATTGGTTGGGAAATTTACCCGCAAGCACTTACTGAATTATTAGTATCGTTAAATGAGAAATATACCCTACCACCGATTTATATTACTGAAAATGGCGCAGCAATGGCCGACAAGATGATAGATGGTAAAGTTAACGATTCAGATCGCATAGCTTACTATCAGCAACACTTAAACGCATTGCATAACGCAACTGAACAAGGTGTGGTGATCCATGGCTACTTTGCATGGAGCCTAATGGATAACTTTGAATGGGCTGAAGGCTATTCAAAGCGATTTGGTATCGTTTATGTTGATTATCAAACTCAACAACGTACTGTAAAAGCCAGTGGCCTTGCGTATAGTAGTTTAATTACTAGCCGGTAAACTTAGCTAGTGCTCCTTTAAAAACAACAATAAGAAACACACAGTGAACAAAATTCCTTTATACGAAAAAATCGGTTATGCGATGGGTGATGCCGGAGCCAACTTGGTTTGGCGAGGTGCACTTGCCTACCTAGCAGTATTTTACACTGACACATTTGGCATATCGGCTGCGGCCGCAGCTATGTTATTTTTGGTGGTTAGGTTATCCGATGGTGTAACCGATATCATTATGGGAATGATTGCAGACAGAACCACCACTCGGTTTGGTAAATTTAGACCGTGGATTTTATGGTCTGCTCCTTTTTTAGGACTGTTCATGGTGTTGTGTTTCACCACACCTGATTTCAATGACACCAACAAGTTAATTTACGCCTACATTACCTACATAGGCTTAACGTTAGCTTATACGGTGAGTAACGTGCCTTACTCTGCATTAATGGGAGTAATGAGTCCAGACGATACCGAGCGCACGAAACTATCGAGTTTTCGCTTTGCCGGAGCCTTTGCAGGCGGTTTATTAGTGATGGGCTTTTTACCTGAACTGGTTGCTTATTTTGGCGATGGCGATAACGCCAAAGGTTATCAGTTAACCATGTACTTATTTGCAGCATTACTAATTGTTTTGATGGTGATCACTTTTGTTAGCACCAAAGAGCGGGTAATCCCCCACAAAACAACCAGTGGTAATTTAAAATCAGAGCTCAAAGATTTAACTAAAAACTTACCCTTTATTATTCTGCCATTATTGGCAACTACCTTGTTCTTTTATTATCGCGAAATCTACAGTGGGCTATTTTTTGCATTTATCATGACTATGATGACTGTTGTGATAAAAAAATTACTCAACAAAGATCATCAAAATCTCACCGGAACTCAACGTGATATGGTTGATTTGCTCACCAACAAGCCTTGGTTAATTTTATTAGGCATGGGCTTTTTGACCATGATGTTCAACGGTATAAAGTATGGTGTAATTGCTTATTACTTTAAATATCAGGTTGGCAGCGAACTGATGGCAGGCCAATACTTCGTTGCGTTATTAGTGGTGTCTATCCTCGGCGCTCTTGCCACTGGTAAACTTGCCGAACTAATAGGCAAACGTAATTTATTTATCATCTCTTTAATATTAAGTGGCTTATTAACCACAGCATTTTATTGGGTGCCTGCTGACAACATTGTTGCCATATTTACTTTTGGGTGTGCAGCTGAATTTTTTGCTGCCATGATGCCTACCCTGTTTTTTAGCATGTTAGGGGATGCTGCCGATTATTCTGAGTGGAAAAATAAACGCCGCGCCACGGGCTTAATTTATTCCGCAGGGACGTTTGTGCAAAAAACTGGCGGCGGTTTCGCTGGGGCATTAGTATTAGTGGTATTGGCAGGCTATGGCTATAACGGCATGAACGAAGCAACCATTACGCAATCATTACCTGGCATGCAACTATTAATGAGTTGGATCCCCGCAGCATTTGCTTTTTTAGGTGCCGCCTTGATGCTTATCTATCCGTTGACACCCGCAATGACGCAGAAAATCACGGAAGACTTGGCTTTTAGACGCAGTAATGTGTAAATTATATTTCATTATCAATACGTTTTTATAAAGTGCGAATAATCACGCTAGGAAATTAATGGCTACAATTTATCAAGTATCAGAACTTGCAGGTGTCTCTCTCTCTACGGTATCAAGGGTTCTGAACGACAATGATTATGTAAGTAAAAAAACCAAGAAAAAAGTGCTCGAAGCAATGCAGCAACTTGGCTATCAACCCAGTTCTATTGCCCGTTCTTTAGCATCGAGTCGTACCAGTAGTGTTGGTGTTTTAGTCTCTGAACTAGACGGCCCATTCTTTGGCCAAATGATGTCGGCGATAGAGCAGCAACTTCGTGCCGCAGGTAAGCATGTTATTATTACCGCAGGGCACAGTGACGAAGACAAAGAGAAAAATGGCTTTGAATTTTTAATCAGTCGTAACTGTGATGCCATAATTGCCCATGTGGAAATAGTATCGGACGAATATCTAATTGAACTTAGTAAGGGAAAAATCCCCATTTATTTAATGAGCCGTTATGTTGAGGAAATTAAAGACAACTGTATTAGTCTTGATAACGTTCTGGGCGGTTATCTTGCCACTAAAACGATGATCAATAAAGGTCACAAAAATATTGCTTATATTGCGGGTCCACAATTTAAAGTTGATGCGTCAGACCGACTCGTAGGACATAAAAAAGCGCTTGCTGAATACAATATAGCCTTTGATGAAAGCCTTTTTTACATTGGCGACTTTAAAGAAACCGGCGGCAATGATGGCTTAAAACATTTTATTGAAAATAAAGCGCAATTTAGCGCAATTGTCTGTGCCAATGATGAAATGGCCTCAGGTGCGATGAAGTTCGCCAGAGAACACGGTTTTAATTTACCGAAAGATCTCGCCATTATGGGCTACGATAACGTGATTTTCACCAATTACCTTTACCCAACTCTAACAACCATAGATAACCCAGTCCCAGAGATGGGCAGAATGGCGGCTAACCTTGTACTTAAAGACATTTACAAACGCCCTGGCATTACAATTAATCGTGTATTCCAGCCGACTCTCGTTTTAAGAGACTCCACGCCAGATATTAATTAATGCGGTAAAATCATTCGTTCACTAGGTTGAATTTTCAACTAACGAATTTGCTGATCAGCTAAACTTAGATTCAGCCCATGCAATTCATTACGTACCCATCGGCCATCTAAGTATTGTTCAAGGTGGTCTTGGGCAAATGTTAAAAAACTACGCGCAGCATGAGCAATATGCCGATCAGTGCGGATCACAAAGTACCAATGACTTGCTAAGCTTGCATCACTTACAGTTAATACTTTGAAGCCATGATCTCCTATTGGCAACACATGGCGAGACAGCACACCAATTCCCATTCCTGATGATACTGCAACGCGAATAGCCTCATTACTTGCCATTTGCACGCTGTTACTCAGTACTAAACCGCGTCTTTGCAGTTCGCTCTCAAATAACATCCGAGTTGCAGAGCCAGGCTCTCTTAATAAAAAGCGGTATTTCACTAGCTCAGAAAGTGCAACGTGTTGTTGATTAGCTAATGGATGATCAGTAGGCACAATAAACTCAAGCGGGTTTTTTAAAAAGCGTGCCGCTTTTGCATGTTCAAGTGACGGTGGATGGCTAAATACATAAATATCATCTTCACCGCGTTCAAAGCGCGCTAACACCTCTGCTCTATTGCCAATCTCAAGAGGCAACTCAACATGAGGATGCAAATTACTATAGGGCCCGAGTAATTTTGGCAAAATATATTGTGCGGTATTCACCATGGCGATTTTACATCGCCCGCGCTCGCCCCCTTTGAGTTCAGCTAAAAAATCGTTGTAATCATCAAAGTGGCCAAACACTCGTTGGCAAGTCCTAAATAACTCATGCCCGGCTTCTGTGACATGCAGTTTTTGTTGCTGTATAATCACCAGCGGCTCATCTACAGCCTCTTGTAAACGTTTAATTTGCAGCGACACCGTTGGCTGAGTTAAGTGTAAACGCCTTGCGGTTTCACTGATCGAGCCGGTTTTTACTACACTCATAAACACTTCAAGCAGCCGAAAAGAAATATGTCTTAAATCCATCGCTATCACATCCCCTTTGGTATTAATCAACCCATAGATAATAACCTATAACTAACTACCAATCATTTTATTATTTACAATGTATGATTTTATCTACAATAGCGCGACTTTAAATTAATAGGAGAAAGGTGTGCCAGATATTGTTGTAATGTTTTTTGTTTTGGGTTTAGTTGCGGGGATTTTACGTTCTGATCTCGTTATTCCAAAAGCAACTTACGAGACCTTAAGTTTGCTGCTGATGCTGACCATAGGCTTAAAAGGCGGCATGGTATTACACGGCAATCTTAGTTGGCAATTATTGCCAGAAATGGGCTCGGTGATGCTGCTTGGCGCATTTATACCTTTAATGCTCTACCCTATTTTAAAATATGTGATAAAACTTTCGGTAGCGAACAGCGCAAGTATCGCCGCCCATTATGGCTCCGTAAGCGCGGGGACATTTGCAGTCGCCCTCGCTTATGCTGAATCGGCGCAGCTAGCAGTAGGTGCTGAAGTAACCCTGTATTTAGTGATGCTAGAGCTTCCCGCGATTATCGTAGGGCTGTTAATTTATCGACGACTTGATAAACAACATAGTGCCGATAATACCTTATCGCTTAAAGCACTCTGGCATGAAACCTTAACCAATAAGAGCGTTATTCTCCTCGTAGGCGGTGTTGTTATTGGTATGATGTATGGCACACAGCAAGGCAGCCAAGTAACTGGATTATTAACCAATAGTTTTAAAGTCGTGCTTGCATTATTTTTACTCGAAATGGGTTTAACGGCAGCGCAAACATTACGCCCTATACCTTGGCATCACTGGAAACTGACACTATTTGCTATAATCAGTCCATTAATATTAGGCGCGATTGGAGTCAGTGTCGGCACTTTATTAGCGCTTGAGTTAGGCTCAATCGTTATCTTGGGGAGTTTAGTGGCCAGCGCATCTTATATTGCAGCGCCTGCCGCTATAAAAGCCGCAATCCCCAAAGCCGATATAGGTCTGGCTATGCTCAGTTCACTAGGCATCACTTTCCCATTTAACGTACTTATCGGTATCGGTTTGTATCATCAACTTGCTGTTGCGATGCAATAAATTAAACAATAGATAAGGGCTATTTAGCCCTTATCTATCTATAGGTTAAGCAAGCTCGGGCCATTGAATTGACTTACTGTCTTTGCCATTTTTACAGCTAAGTGGATCATTACCTTTATAATTTTTGCATCCCCAAAACTGCCCTTTTGCGCTATTGCGTAATACCATTTCAGCACCGCATTTATCACACGTTGGCACTAGATGGTTACAGGCTGTATTTATACATAATTTAAACCCTGTATAGCGACTGCGAGTCATTGGGCTTTGGCACTGCTCGCACGATTTTTCTTTATGCTCACAACGTGGAAATAACGAACAGCCGTAGAATGGCCCAAAACGACCATTGTGTTTTTTTAATACCCCGCTATCACAGCGCATACAGTTTATATCTGCGATATGTAATTGATCAACATCACTAGTAAATTCATCCAGTTCTATGTCATGTTCAGCAATTAACTCCGAGACAAAACAACTGCTATTGGTCATATCAGCAATGATGTAGGCGCGGTGTTTTGCGCGCGTTAGTGCAACGTAAAATAACCGTCGCTCTTGTGCGTAAGCGAAGTTTTCTGGCGCTGGTAATAAAGCTTCGATAATTGCGGGCGCAACTTTTTCAGATGGAAAACCATGTTTACCCTTTTGTAATCCGATAATAATAACATGATCGGCTTCTTTACCTTTTGAGGCGTGAAAAGACTGCGACTGAATTTTTAACAACGGATATTTAACACTCATGGTTTTAATATCCGTATTTGTTGGTAGCTGAAACCAAAATCGCGCTAAAAAATACACGGTTGTGGGTTTACATGCCTTGCTGTGTATTGTGCAGAGTATGTCATCAATCGCACCATTTAATAGTTCAGGAATGTCACTGTAATAACTATTTTTATAACCAATAGACGCATTACTACTGCGCCTTAATAACGACACACTAGGATGTGAAACCTGAGTTAAAGAAGTAATCGTTTTATCAAGCTGCGCGGGATTTTTTCTAATAAATGCTGAGGCAACTTCACCAATTTTATTATTAAAACGAAACGTAAGATCCAGCGCCGTTTGCGTAGTAAAGCCAAAATACGTTGCAAACTCAGTGGTCAACTTAATATCAGCGCCGCTGAATCGGTAAATTGCTTGCCAATCGTCACCCACTGCAAATGCTGAACTACCTTTGTTGCTATCGCGAAGTGCTTTAACCAATCGTGCTCTTGGCTGTGATATATCTTGAAATTCATCAACCATAATATAACGCCAAGGCGATTTAAACTTGCCCGACTCAACATACTCGATTGCCTTGATAATCATATCATCAAAGTCAATTTCACCGCGCTGCTGCAAGTGAGCGTTGTAGTTAGATAAAATTGGTTTTAATAGCGCCAACGCTTGGGTTGTTTGTTTGGCGTCAAGGGAGCGTTTAATGACATCAACTTCATCAGCATCAGTTAAATAAGCCGCCTTATATAAACTCAGCAATTGACTAAATAACGCAGCTAATACGGTGATCCTGCCAGTTTCTTTTAAGCTTTCGAGCAGTGATTCTAAGGGCAATATCTGTGTTTTCACGCTCGCACTTAAAAGCGCTTGTTCAAGTTCGTTTAACAGCTTACCTTGTTTATGTTGCCCATAAGTCAAAGCTATACAGTGAGTGTTATTACTGGCATGAGTGGTATTTTTCCAATCAATTTCGCTATGGTATTGCGCTTTATCAATGTAAGGCGCAGTATTGCCAGCGTCATCGATGCCGTAATATTCAATGTAAATATCGTACTCAGGTAAATAAAAATCAGGCTTGTACTGTCTGCGTTCAATGGTTTTTACGTCAACTTTATAAGGCGCTTCGTATTGATAATCTATGCCGTGATAAAACAGCCAATTAGCTATATATAACTCACCAAAGCTTTTTACCTTGTCGCCTTTTAGGCTACGGATATCGTTATCATTTAAGTAGCTGTAATAGTCACCCAATGTTTTAAAATCAAATTCATTTTTTTCAACATAATAGTATTTACTAAAATAATCTAAAACCAGATGACGATACTCGGCACTGTTTTCAATCAATGATTCAAAGCACTGCTGCACCCATTTTGCTTTCGCTTTTTCGTCTTCTGCAAATACACTCATAGTCGGTTTAGCACGTTCAACTTGTGAGATAATCGCCAGTCCGACACTATGAAAAGTAGCGGCTTTTATTTTATCGGTGGCGAGCTTATTTTCGATCCGTTGATCCATTTCATCAGCAGCTTTGCGACCATAGGCCAGCAATAAAATATCACTGTAACTTGCCTGCTGACTTTGCACTAAAAACCCAGCCCTGCCAATCATAACACTGGTTTTACCGGTGCCTGCGCCAGCCAATAACAAGTTATTATCGTCATCAATCACACAAGCACGTCTTTGACCTAGTGTTAATGGATTTGCTTCAACACGGTCAAAAAAAGCGTGGTGTAGGTTAAGTTGCTTAGTAACGTATTTTTGTTGTAGATACTGGGTAAGTGCAGCATCCCAGTTTGCATATTGCTCTAATACGTTTATTTTTTTATCCACTAAAACAAATGCGGGGCTGATTTTTATCCACGGCAACCAACGATCATGCTCTTGCTGTGCCAACCGCTGAATACGACTAACATAAGACTGGCGTAAATATCGCTGCTTGACCAGTTTTGTTATTTTATTAAGAAAAGTGTCAAGCTTAGCTTCATTAGCGTTCACCCAATAGCGTTCAAATTCAGTTTTAAATTTACGGTGAGCACCATATGCCAGCAGCGAAAATGTATGATTTTGTTGTGCCGTAACAAAAGAAATCGTTTGACCAAACAAGCCGAAAGCAAACGACGGCGGTGCCTCCAAATCACTCCAACTTATTTGTCTAGTTGAGTTACCTTGGAGAATAGTCAACATATGGTGATCAAACGCCAACATGGCTTTATTAGAAAACATCCTGCCAAACAGGCTAACTGCAATAGAATTCATTACTGCTGAATTCCTAAATAAAAAGAGTGAATTACCGGTATTTTAAGTTAATCAGCTGGATAAGTGTGAAAATAACGGCAATTATTTTAGCGTAGTTTTTCATCTGGATTTAAAAAGAACATTTTCTTCCAGCCTTGGCTTTGCGCGGTCATTAACCATGGGTACGGCAGTAGCGATAAAATAGAGTAATGTACGTGAGGTTGTTTACCTGCCGCATTCCCCGTGTCTCCTAAGCTACCAATCAGCTCACTGACTGCAACATAGTCTCCTGCACTTACCGAATAACTTTCTAAGTGGGCAAAGTAATGCAGTCGCCACTTAGGCCCAAGTAATGCCACCACTTTACCACCGCGCTTTAGCTCACCTGAATACAGCACCACACCACTTACCGAAGCAACCACTGCCGTGTGTTTTTTGCCAAAAATATCTATCCCTTTGTGTACACCTGATTTACCCCAAGGGCCATACCAAAAGGTATTATGATGCCAATCATTTGCTGTTGCACCTTTGACTGGGATCACTATTTTTTCAGGTATGAGCAGCCCAATAACAAGGACTGTCAAGAATGTTAGTCCCATGTACTTCATCACTTTCATTACAGCTTCCTTGAAATAGTTTAACAGTGAAATAGTTCATTATTGTTTGATACGTGTGCAACCAGCCACTCACACAACTCATGTGTTAAACTATCTTTTTTAAGCTGTAATTGGTCTACCTGCTGCGTTGTAACCGCCGTTAGCCATGCCTCTAGCATTGACTCAAAGCCCCGTTTATATAGTGTTGCTTGCCAATCATTTTGCATCGCGCTCTGCTGTATTCCATTGACCATAGAGGTCATATTGGTTAGCGATTCAAACCGCCACTTTTCATTCAAACCGGTTATTTCAACCACTTCTTCATTACAGCCACTTAATCTATCCATAGCGCCTTGAAATAACCGCCCCTGAAACTCAAAACTAACATGTATTGCTGCCAATAAGCCTTGTGGATCTAGCTGTGAAAACACCTGTAACTGGTTAAGTTGATCAAAACGCTCTACATTTGCAAAATGGCATAAACTATCAACCACATGGATGAAGTCATCAAAAATAAAAGTGCGCGGCTGTGCTGGTAAATTTAAGCGGTTTTTTTGCCATTTAAGATGGCGTATTTGTGGCTTTGCAATATCGGCCATAATTGGTAAAAAGCGACGATTAAAACCTAAAAATAATGGCGTGTTATGTTTAGTTGCTAACGCAATAAGTTCACTTACCTCACTAAAACTATACGCTAATGGCTTATCCACAAACGTAGCGATTTTTTGTTCAAGTGCCTGCTTCGCAAACGTAAAATGAGACTCAGTATTAGTGTGGATCATCACCCCATCGGGCTTACACGCCAGTACCGCTTGGTAATCTGTAAAGCACTTTTGAACCCGATACTGCTTCGCTAACTGCGTTAATGTTGTCAGGTTTCGTGTACAAAAAATAGGATCGATCTGTGCATGTTGCGTGGCAATAGGTAAATATGCTTTTTGTGCTATATCCCCAAGCCCGACTAAAGCGATTGTTAGCTGGTTCATTTTTACTACTGCCTCTTGATGAAAAATAAAAACACAGCATACCAAGTTATTATTTAGATTGATAAAACAACTACAAATTTTAAACAATTTCGCTAAAAAAATGATACCAAAATGACGTAAATAACCGGTTTATTTACCTAACTAAGTGTTCTAAATAAAATGTTGAGTAAATATTCAAATATAACTTTACTTGTGTTCAAAATCGGATTAAATTCGCCGCAAAATTAACCAACCAAAAATAATTGCCAGCTATTAAAACACTCCAACGCAATTATTTATGCCCTTTAAATCGGATTCTTTAATGGTTGAGCTCGCTGCCGGTCATAAACCAAATAACCCACTTGCACCTGTTATTGGTTTGTCTTTTTTTGCTATTGCCTCAGGCTTTTTAATGAGTCTAATTCCTTTATCATTGAGCGCCTTTGGGCTTGATAATGAACTTGCCTCTTGGTTAGCTAGTGTCTTTTATCTTGGCTTATTAATTGGTGCTTTTTTTATTGAGCGTATTGTTGCAAGAGTAGGCCACCGTCATGCTTTTCTGGCATTTCTGGGGTTATTAATTTTCAGTGTTGCAGCACAGCTTATTTTACCTAATGCCAACGTGTGGCTTTTAGCCCGCTTTGTAGCTGGTATCGCCGTAGCTGGGGTATTTGTGGTGGTTGAATCTTGGTTACTAATGACTGACACTGCCAAAGCACGAGCTAAACGATTAGGCCTGTATATGACATCCCTGTACGGTGGCAGCGCCGTTGGCCAACTAGCTATCGATCCGCTTGGCACCAGTGGCCCACTCCCCTATTTGTTTGTTATTGCTCTATTATTTTTAGCGATGTTAGCACCGCTGCTGATTAAATCAGGGCAACCGCAAAGTCAGCACTCGCAAAAGCTACAATTAACTGAGTTAAAAAAGCTCAGTCGCCCAGCAATTTTAGGCTGTTTGGTATCAGGATTAGTACTTGGCCCAATATACGGTTTAATGCCAGTATATATCGCTGCCCAAAGTGAGCAGGCCGCTTTTACTGGCACCTTGATGGCGGTGATTATTTTAGGCGGTATGTTAGTACAGCCGTTGGTGAGTTATTTATCAACACGAATGGCAAAAAGCTTATTAATGGCATTATTTTGTTTATTTGGCGCGATGGGTGTAGTTGGTATTATGCAAGCTGTACACTTCAACGTATTGATGGCCAGTTACTTTATTTTAGGGGCTGCAAGTTTTGCACTCTACCCCATTGCCATCACCTTAGCCTGTGACGCATTGCCAATCGAAAAAATAGTCTCAGCAACGGAAATTATGTTACTGAGTTACAGCTTTGGCTCGGTCTTTGGGCCTTTGCTTGCTGCCAACTTATTTGCTTCAGCTAACGGCATTATGTTGTATTTAGGCGGTTGTTTATTCACCACCTGTATTTATATGCTGATCAAAAGCCTTAAAGGCATCTCCACTGACAATACCCCTGTGGCAGGATAAGCCATAGCCTAATAACGCAAAAACCCCATGCTGAGTTAACAGTATGGGGCTTTAATTCAAGTAATAAGGCCTAATTTATAACGATAGGTATTCTTTAGCACGAGTAAGGTTATGCGATACCATCGCGCTATCAGCCATTTGTGCAGCTTCATATAAATCTGAAAGACCAGCGGTATCATTTTTAGCCATCATACGTGATACACCGCGATTACTTAATGCAAACGATGTTAATTCACGTAATTTCATTTTTGGGCCTTCGCTTTGTTTTAGCAACGCAATCGCTTTAGTACAAATAGTTTCTGCTTGCGCGTAATTTTTTGATTTAACGTTTAGTGCGCAATTATTAAATGATTGTTCAACTGGCTGTGGCGCTGTTGCTGTCTCAATAACCATTAATTTGTAATCACTTTGATCAGCCAGAGCAACAGCTGAACATGTTAATAGTGAGCTAAGAGCAATAGTTTTGATAAGTGTACGTTTCATGATTATATTCCTATTTGATTATTTGCCTAAATCGTGTCGTATCTGGTGCCTACAATTGAACTTTAGAGTGTTAGCTCAATTTCAACAAACGATAAAAATAAACCTAATAGGTGAAGAAAATTAACTTATAGACTTTAGTCTAATAAAACAGCTTCCTCGCTCTGTTAATATTAATTGCATTAAATTATTGACCTTATAGCTTCACGAAAATAACTCAATAACAGGGCAAAAATTATGACGTATAGTTGTTCTCTGCAATTGCTCTTGCATTGCTCTACCTTTTGCCTCCATGAATTTACTTTAACGCAATTAGTGAGCTATTTGATCAGCAAGAATGCCCATATTTTTAATAGATATACTATAGCTGCTTGAATAGCTAAATCGCGCAATTTTGTTCAAGTTTTTATATTTCAATCTGCTTATACTCAAGCAATAGGTGATTAGCGAAGAGTGCGAAGCAAATGAATCAATTTCAGTACATCAACGATAAAACATTAAACCAGTTTACTTTGCTTGATGCGAAGATGACCGACTTTAGCTACTCAAAACATGCCCATGAAGAGTACTCACTGGGTGTTACCTTAAAAGGTCGGCAAGATTTTTTTAGTCAAAGAGCCTTTTACAAAAGTCCAACTGGCGGAGTAATAGTATTTAACCCAGAAGACGTTCACGATGGTCACTCAGGTTTAACAGAACATCTTGAATACGTTATGCTCTATGTACACCCAAATGAATTTGAACCAATGTTTAAAGCATTGGGTTACACCAAACATGCAACGCCAAGAGTCGCTACACCTTTGCTGGCAGACCCACAATTAGCACAGCAGATTTTAGCGCTCAAACAACTTATCAGTGGTAACAATTACACAACCATTGATACCGAAAACACGCTGTTTAATATTGCTCATTCAATCATCAAACAGACAGGCTGCGCCATAGAGCCGCTGGGGCTCAGTTCAAGAAAAGACACTTTATTACTTAAAGCAAAAGACTACATTATGGCGAACTTAGGTCATGACATCTCAATTGATGATATCGCTGGTGTCGCTACTATGTCGAAATATCATTTCATTAGGCTGTTTAATAAGCAGTTTGGCCTAACGCCTTATCAATATGTGGTGAACTGTCGGATAAATATGGCCCGAAAATATATCGAATCAGGCGCACGAGCATCTCAGGTCGCATTAGATTCGGGCTTTGCCGATAACAGCCATTTAAATCGCCATTTCAAGCGTATTTATGGTTTAACTCCTAAACAATACCAATTACAACTTTCGCTCTAAACAATAAGGGATCAAAATGTTAGAAATATTCGCTTATGCAATAGGTATAATGTACACCCCTGGACCCATCAATCTGCTCGGTTTACAAAGTGGCATCAATAATAAAACCACGGCACATTTAGGCTTTTTCTCAGGTGTAGCCACCGCGATGCTAATCTTATTTATATTACTAGGCTATGTGGGTATAGAGTTGATCCCGGCGAAAATATTACCAGTTTTAAGCTTTGCAGGTTGTTTATATATACTATATATCGCGGTTAGAATTGCTAAAACACAGGTCAATTTTAACAATCAAAAAACCACTACAAAATCGCTGTCATTTAGTAACGGCTTATGGATGCAGCTACTTAATCCCAAAGCACTGGCTGCGACATTACCCATCACCACCATTCAATTTCCAGCAGCGGATATATCAGGCATGGCAGTCATCGTTTGGTCATGTATCCTCGCATTACTAGCGTTTGGCGCTCCTGCGAGTTACTCATTAGCTGGCCATGCTATTGGTAAACATATGACAAACTCAAAATACTTTAAAATAATTAACTTAGTCATGGCTGTTTTGCTGGTCGTGGTTGCCATTGATATAGCCCTCACACACGTATTAGTACAGTAATTATGATTATTACTTCACTCAGTATGAGTGAAGTAAACAGTTAACTATCCTGCTTGAATCTCTACCTGCTTAATCTAAACCTTTTGATGAACGCACCACTGAATTCTAGCTGTTAAAAATAACATCTTGAAGATTACTTTCTGATAATTTCACATTTTTAACACTACAACCTTGCAACTACACCTTTAAGAGTAAGCATAACGGTTATTAAAAACCATATAAATGTAATATAATACTATATGATTACTTTAGCTCCTCTGCTAATCTACAAAGGAAATTAGTTTTTCTATATCAACCTGAACTCTGGTTAACATTTTAACTAACAGTTTGTTCTTATTTTATAAACTTATATTTCACCTTTCCATCCATAGACTTCCAGTGATAATAAAACGAATTTAAGATATAAGTATTTGATTATTAAATAAATCGAACGCTGGAAATAGCTGCTGGAAATAGCTGCTGGAAATAGATTTATTATCCACAGTTCAAATTATATTAATGGTTCATATTGTGTTCTTAACAGCGTCCCAGTCTTCACTGTTAAGAATATAATATGCTTAACCCCAACTAGAAGGTGTGATTATCAATGTTCAAAAATTTAAACTTAGGGAAAAAAATAGGTGTTGGCTTTGCAACTGTACTTTGTTTGTTGTTAGTCGTCGTTGGCATCAGCATGGCAGCATTACAAAAAGCCAGTTCAGAAACAGGTGAATACCAAAAAATAACGCAAGTCACTACTCTAGCAGGTAGAATTCAGGCCAATATGCTGATGATGCGAATGTCAGCCTCTAAATTTCTGCGCAATAAGGATTCCGAGTCAGTAAAAAGCTTTAAAGAGCGCTTTAATGCCACAATGCAATTTACTACAGATAGTAAAAACGATATCAGCGACCCCAAAATGAATGCTGTAATTGACCAAATATTACAGTTGATAAAAGAATATAATCAGGCGTTTGAGAGCGTTGTAGTATTAATGGATGATATACAAAAAAAACGTATACCTGCCCTCAGTCAATACGGTGAAGATGTGCGCCGTGAATTAGATTCAATTACCGACACGGCGTTTACTGATAACAGCCTGACCTCTTCGTATCAGGGCGCAAGTGCACTAAGTTCAATGCTAACTGGCCGTATTTTTGTACTTAAGTTTATTGGGTCGGTTAACAACAAAGACTACCAAGCTGCAATGAACTTTTTAGTCAACGATCTAAAAGGCGAGTTAGACACGCTCGATAGCAATCTACAAAATCCGCAAAGAAGAGCATCTCTTAAAAAAGCGATGCAAAGCTATAACTCATATATTAATCACCTTAAAGAACTTAATGAGCAGTTAATTAAGCAGAACGATATTTCACAAAATACCTTAGATATGATTGGCCCAAAAGTCGCGAATCTAATTGAAGACATTAAGTTGGAAATGCTGAGTAAGCAAACCGCTCTTGGCACTGAATTAAAAGAGGCGATTAGTTATAGCTTCTATTTTTTATTATCAATATCGATGCTTGCTATCGTTATCGGTATTGCGGCTGCAATGATGTTATCCCGTATTATTACCAAGCCAATTCATGAAGCAGTAGCAGCTGCAAATCAGCTAGCAAAAGGTCAACTTAATATAAATATACAAAACACTGCAAACGACGAAACAGGCCTGTTACTTAATGCTATTAGCAATACAGCAAATAATTTAAAAACAATGATCTCTACAATTACAAATGCAAGTAAAGAGCTTGAGTCTGCTTCACAAGAGCTTGCTGCGGTAACAGATCAAACCTCGCAAGGGATCCGCAATCAAGAATCTGAAACAGATATGGTTGCAACCGCTATGAATGAGATGACCATAACTGTGCGTGATGTAGCTAATAACGCAGCTCAAGCAGCCGATGCAGCAAATACTGCAAGTAACGAAGCCGTATTGGGTTACCAAGTTGTCAAAGAAACTATTTCCTCAATAAATAAACTTTCAAGTAATATTAATGATTCATCGTCCGAGTTAAGCGGTGTGCAACAATCTGTTGAGAGCATTAGCACGATATTAGATGTGATCAAAGCGATTGCCGAGCAAACTAACTTATTAGCCTTAAATGCTGCTATTGAAGCTGCCAGAGCTGGTGAGCAAGGTAGAGGCTTTGCAGTTGTTGCCGATGAAGTTCGTTCACTAGCATCTAGAACGCAAAATTCAACGGGTGAAATACATAATATAATCAAACAACTACAAACTGGCACAAATAGCACAGTGGCAACAATGGGTATAGGTAAAGAAAATGCCTTAGTATGTGTTACTCAATCTGAAAAAGCCAGTGCAGCACTTGAGTCAATTACAAATAGTATTTCAATCATAAACGACATGAATATACAAATAGCCAGCGCCGCAGAGCAACAAAGCTCTGTCGCCGAAAGCATTAATCAAAATGTTGTCAATGTGAAAACTATTTCTCAAGAAAACTCAGTTGCAGCAAGTCAAACTAAGAGTTCGAGTGAGGATATCGCCCGTTTAGCAACGCAATTAAATCAATTGATCGTTAAATTTACTGTTTAATGTCATTTTTATATGTAACTGTCTGGTGAAGATTAATTACCGCACAGTTACAGTGCCAGCCAAAATGACTTGTAGAGCTCCATAACCCTTTACCAAATATATAGTTAGCTTGAGCTTTGGTTTAAATATTTAATAACATGTTGATTAAAAATCAATATTCGTTTTACTCTCCAGCCAGAGATAGATTTATCATCAACAGATCAGAATAATTAATGCTTGCTGTGGTCATACTGAATAAGCTAGATTACGCGCTTTTTAAACTATACTTGAGGGACTATTAAGCAGTGAGGAACTTTATGTCGGTATTCAACTGGTACAATGCGTCAATAAAGCAAAAAATTGGTGGATTATTTGTTTTTTTATTAACGTTTTTGTTTTGTGTTATTGTTTTTTCGGCCTATAAAGTAAATCAAATAGAGCGTGAAATGCGCGTAGTGGCTTTTCTGGATATTCCGTTAAGTCAGTTAATGCAACAAGTGGAATTCATAGAGCTTGAACAACACCTGCAATTTGAGCAATTCCAACTAAAAAACAAAATTGATGATAAGCCGCTCAACCCACATCAACAATTTGCTTTTGAAAAACAAAAAATAAAACAATTGCTCGATAAAGCGGTAGCAATGATTAATCACTCATTAGCATTAAAAGAAGTCATATTACAGCCTGAAGCACATCAAAAAGTGGCCACCACAATTGAAAACTATACGCAAAAAAGTGACGAGTTCGAAAACTATTTAGAAAATGTTTACCAACAAAATCAACTTACTGAGCAAGCGCGGTTGCAAGTCGAAACAATGGCAACTGAGCTAGAAAGTGCAGAAAAGCAAATAATAGCGCAATTAAATAAATTAACCTCTGATGATGCGTATTACACAGATCAGCACGAAAAAGACTTTCTATTTGTCAGCAGCTTACTTGGTATATGCGCCATCATTCTCGGCTTGCTGTTAACGACCTTTATTATTCAAATTATTTTACGTCGTATTCAACGCATCCAATCTAATATCGAAACATTAAACTCTTCTGTTGAACACCATGAGTTACCTTTGGAACTTCAAAAAAAGATCAAAACTAAAGATGAGCTTGCAGCATTAGAACACGATATAAAAATTGTTATATCACGTTTGAATCAGGAAATGACTAGCCGTGAGGAAATTGAAAAACAATTAATAATATTAGCAACCCAAGATCGTTTAACCGGTGTATTTAACCGACACAAGTGGGAAGAACAAATAGAAAACCAGATCAATATGGCAGCACGAAGCGAATATCTATTTGCTTTAATAATATTGGATATTGATCACTTTAAACAAGTTAACGACCAATTTGGCCATCAAATAGGTGATAAGTTATTAAAACATCTTGCGACACAATTACAGCCACAAATACGCACCATGGATATGCTGTTTCGTATCGGTGGCGAAGAGTTTGCAATTATTTCCCCCACACAAGATAAGCAACAAGCCCATCAACTTGCAGAGCGATTACGAGTGTATATTAGCGAATTAGATGAAGTGAGCTTACCTAAAGTGACCGCAAGCTTTGGGGTAACATGTTATCAGGCAGATGACTCGAGTTCAGTTATTTTTAATCGCGCAGATAAAGCACTCTATGAGGCAAAAGCACAAGGTCGTAATTGTATCGTAGTCGCTTAACTTGTATTGGCTGTATTAGTTCAGAGCAAATTTATATATTTAGGCTGGCTTTACACACATGTAAATATCTATGTTGATACTGTTAACTGGCAAACTCAATACAATATTCCGCCGGCTCTATTCGTACTTGAGTTACATACAAATCATTGGGTAGCTGCACATTATTAGGCATATCAGCTGAATTAAGCGCGTTGAGGTTAGCCATTAACGCTTGACGCTTTTCGATCCACTCACTAGGAAAGCACGGATTATCAATAAAATGTGATACTGCTCTGAACTCAAAATAGATCGTTCTACGTATAGCTGAACCTTTCTGTCTTCCTGATGCATGAACCGTGTTTACATGGTGAATTACCACATCACCTGCATTGGCCGTAATATCCACACTTTGTAATTGTGCAATGGATAGCTGGCGCTTTAAATCACACACACTTGCTTGGCTACAATGAGACTGCGGGATCACTGTTAACGCCCCTTGCTGCGCTATTGCATCATCTAAATACACCCCCACGGTAAAAATAGGCTCTTGAGTCCTCACCGACATATCGCGGTGCCAATCAAATCCGCGTGCATCTAATGAATTTTTTATCACAAGTGACTCATAGCTAGGCAAAACAGCTTCGCCGATAATCGCTTCAACGTAACTCATTAGTTCGGTTTGCGCTAGCAGTTGAGCAAATTGTGGCTGAAATTGAAAAAGCTCATTAACGCGATAAACAAAAGGCTCATCTGCAGTTTGCATAACAGCAATATTATCCAATGGTAAACCGGCTACATAGTGTGACTGTGCTTGAGCAACCAGCTCATCACAAAAGTGCTGCAGTTTTGTGATTACACTTGGTTTAAGTACTTGTTTAATTTTTACAAAACCCTGCTGCTTAAACCGTTCAACCACTAAATTGGTTTGCATATTTAATATCTCCTTTTAATATACAGGTACTTAAATTTGTAGTCCGGCGCTATTAATAACTAAACAGGCTGTATTTCACTTGCCCAACAGTTCAGAAAAGTAATAAAAAAGCATACTAACCTTGCTCAAATCTAGCTAGCACATATTCGATGAATAATCTGACGCGCAATGGTATATGGTCACGATCCCGATATAACATAAATAAAGTGCGTGCCTTGCTTTGCCAATCAGGCAAAACATGCTGAAGCTCACCTTGAGCTATCATTGGTAATGCATAATAGTCAGGAATATAACCAATCCCCAAGCCTTTTTTAACCGCGTGTGTGAGCATTTGAATTTCATCAAGCTCTAAACGAATGCCCTTACTGGGTTGAAAATCATAAGCGTCATCATTTTGTTTATTTACTAATTGCCAAATAGACATCGGCTGGCAAATCACAGCGCTTTTTGCACATAAATCAGTGGGATGCTTAACACTGTCGGCCACCGTCTGCGAATTACTGCACAAAATAAAGTGAATATCTTTTAGTGGCCTCGCAATCCAATTATCAACCACCGTATTACCCACCCTAAACACCACATCCATTGCTTGCGCTTCAATATCAATTAAAGTATTCGAGAGCCTAATATCTAGTTGGATCTCAGGATATTGCAGTAAAAAATCATAAAAAATATCCCTTAAAAATTGCGAGCCGGCATTAATAGGTGCACTGATTATGATCTTACCTTTCGGTTGATTCTTCTCGATATGAAGATCATCATTAATGCCATCTAACTCAGCAAACAATGCACTCGAACGTTGGTAATACAGCTCCCCCATATGGGTCAGCGATACGCGATGAGCATCACGGTTTAACAATCTAAGCTGTAAATCATCTTCAAGTTGTCGAATACGACGGCTCAATGTTGATAAAGGCACTGATAAAGCCAGTGCAGCATCTTTAAAACTTTTTAAATGGGCAACAATACAAAAATAGCGTAAATCGTCTAGTGAATATCTATATTTCATTTTTGGAATCTACCCTCTTATTTTTGCTTGTTTATCCACATTATGGAAAGTAATACACTTGCCGCAACTTTTCAACATCTCTGGATTGCTGATGAACTTCTCAGCCAACACAAAGGCTATTTTACTCTTGTTATTATGTGCATTTTTTTGGGGAAGTTGTTTTCCTATTGGTAAACATGCATTAAATCAAGTACACGCACTGACTTTAGTATTTTGGCGCTTTAGTATTGCCGCAACCTGCTTGGCTATCTACTTAAAAATAATTAACAGTGCAAAACCGAGTTTAACGTTCAACCAATGGGCTTGGGTGATTATTGTTAGTGCTGTTGGCGTAGGTGGCTTAAACCTAGGTTTATTTACCGGGCTGGAACATACCAGTGCCGCAAACGGCTCGTTAATAATGGCGCTGAGCCCACTTTCAACCTCATTAATAAGCTCAGTTGCAAAGCGCTCAATGCCTACTGCAGCACAATGTTTTAGCTTAATCGTTAGCCTATCAGGTGTATTATTAGTTATCACCAATGGCGACTTAGCCGTGCTTTTGAATATGCAAATCAATGCCGGCGACAAAATGATCTTTTTAGGTATGTTAGCTTGGAGTTCATACACTTACTTTAGCCAAGGTATCAATCAGTACATGCCTGTATTGCCTTATACTTTTGTTAGTATGCTAAGTGGTGCAACAATCATTGGCTTAATGTGTTTAGTGACCGCCAATGTACACCCGCTTAGCGAACTCAGTAATAGCTCAATGGTAGGTATTTTCGATGTTATTTATATTGGCTTATTTGGAACTGTTGCCGGCTATCTTCTGTGGCTGAATGGCATACGCCAACTTGGCTCAGCGAATGCGTCGTTATTTTTTAACTTCGTTCCGGTATTTGCCATGTTAACAGCATTTTTGATGGGCCAACCAATTACAGAACTACAATTAATTGGCATTATTGTTGTGATCATCGGCTTATTACTGCCACGAATTGTTACCCCAAAACGCATTCCTGAACCTTGTAAATAACAAGTAATACAGCACCAGCTCATGATATATAGCGATGGGTTACCTACAACTCTATCGCTATTTAACCGCGTATTATTTTAGGATAAACAAGTAAGTGTGGCAGTTACTCTTTAAATAGAAAGAGTTACAATAATGCATTAGCAGCACACATAAACACCAAAGAGCAAAAAAATGAAAAATAACGACACCTTTAAAACTATCGCCACCTTAATTTTTAAGCAGCTTTATCAGCAGTTTCCAACACCAGTCAATTTAGATCCGAAAGCTATTATAGAAAGTGCATCAGCAGAGCAAATCGAATCAGTTAAAGGCACAATTGCGTTTCTTAACTACGAAGGCTATATTTTTGCTACCCCAAGCGCGACTTTTTTATTAACTGAAAAAGGCTTTGATCACGCTTTATGTCCAAAGTTTTAAATATTAAATCAATACGTTAGCCTATAGTTTACTAAGGCTAATCACATAAAAAAGCCCTAGTTGACTAGGGCTATTAAATACAATTTACTGTTCTACTTTGTTTTTTTATCTTTATCTAAACGCTTTTGTAAGCTCAATGCTGCATCCGCTGCAAGTATGCGCATAAACTCAGAGCCATTGCTTTGCTCGCCCTGCCCGGCACCTATTACAATTTCAGGCACTAAACGACTATTACCTAAACTGGTGAATAAAGCAGTTTGAATTTTAACTTCAGCTTTTAGTGTTTCATCAAACACATACTTAGGATCAAGGGCTGCCGATTTAGCCCGTTGACGCGCTTCGGCAAGTACATCCATCCCCATCGCTTCTAAGCGCTGCTGTTTTAAGATCTCTGCTTGCTCTTTAGCCAATTCAGCTTTCACCGCTACGCGTTGCTGCGCAGAAATAATTGCATTCGCTTTTACTCGTTCAGCATCAATTTGTTCTTTGATTTTTAACTTTTCTGATTCTGCGCGCTGTTTAGCAATCGCTTGTTCACCTAGAGCAACTTCAGTACGGGCTTGTTGTTCAGCTTTTTTTAAATTCTGTCTTGCTAAAGCTTCATCAGCAGCCGCTTGCTTTTGTGCCTCAAGTCTTGCATTAACCTTACTTTCATAGTCAATATCAATAATACTGGCGTCAACCACTGTAATACCATACGCACCTAAAATAGGCGCATTACGTAATGCATTACCTTCTGAATCCTTTTTGATATTGATCGTGACACGTTGCTGTTTACTCAAATTATTTAGCTCATCCGTTTTATCACGTTCACCGCTACTAATAATTTGTTCAGTCACAAAAATACCATTAGTAAGTTGATCTGCAAAATCTTGGCTTAATTGACCATTACCACCAGAATAATGCTGCTCTACAGACATCATCCGCGCAGATGCCTTTACATTTTCAGTGGTAGCGCGCATTAATAAGTTTGAGATCAAGGTTTCTTGCGAACCAAACTCTTCATGGATCTTAAGTAATCCACGTAAAGAACCAGATTCACCAGCAGGCACATTACCAGGTAACCTAAATCGCGACACCCCTCTTGCACCGCCTGTTGTTGTATCTAAAAATCGAATCGGAATTAGCGGCACAATGGCGCTTGCTGTAGCACTACTGTCGCCAGTAAAGTTAATTGAAATAACTTTTTTATAAGCAGATGTAGAACCAAAAGCTTTTAAATAAGGTCCAGCCTGATCGATAACAGTTAAGTTACCCGTAAATGCCGATTGATGAACTAAACGTTCATCAGCTTCATTCCATGAAATAACTTGCGACATAAGCGTAGCAATTACAGCTAATACTATAAAAATAGCACTCACTAAAATAACATTACGACGACCAAATCGACTTATAAAAGAACTTTTATTGCCTTGAGGGGTTACAGCTTGCTGACTATCCATTTTTATTACTCTCCATATCTAATTTTTTCTTAACAAAGTAAATAATTTCTTGCTCACTTAGTTGCCCGCAAAAACTACCAGAGCGATGCAACTCGATGAAAGTTGTTAAAATATCTTCTTTGCTTTTAAGCACTTCATTTTCGGTTTCTTGGGTTTTATTCTTTTCTGTTAGCTGGGTAATTAACTCATCTACAATCGTGTCTTTATCAAATAACACATTGTATTCTTTAAATTTATTAATCCTATTTTTATGCATGTTACTGTAAATTATATACAAAGCAGCGCACAAAATAATGATGAGTATCGTTATCCCAATAAGGTAAAAAATCATAAAATCTACTTATATTGTTTTAATATTGGGGGGGTTGGTAATAAGTGTAAAAATGGTTTACACCTGTTAAGCCGAGTATTATACAAGGTAACAGGAACAAAATGCAGGTTTTAAAATACCAAGAAGAAATATAATTTCTCTAATTGTATAAGTAATAACATATAAGTGAGTTTTACGGTTGGCTCAGAAGAGAAACACTTTAAAAAACAAAAAACCACGTTGGCTTAGCCTAACGTGGTTTTGTCTTTAATCGTTTATAAAAACAATTATAAAGAAAGGTATTCTTTAGCGCGCGTCAGGTTATGAGAAACCATTTCGCTATCAGCGATTTGTGCCGCTTCGTATAAATCAGAAAGACCAGCCGTATCATTGTTTGCCATCATACGTGACACACCACGGTTGCTTAATGCAAATGATGTTAGCTCGCGAACTTTCATACGTGGACCATTACTTTGCTTTAGCAATGCAATTGCTTTGGTACAAATTTCATCTGCTTGTGCATAATTTTTTGATTTCACATTTAATGCACAGTTATTAAATGATTGTTCTACTGGCTGAGACGCTGCCGCATTATCAATAATCATTAATTTGTAATCACTTTGATCAGCCATAACAGCCGCTGAGCAAGTAAATAATGAGCCAAGTGCGATGGTTTTGATTAGTGAACGTTTCATGATTATATTCCTATTTGGTTTGAGTCGTGTCATATCGTCTGGGTTGCCGACAACTGAACTTTAGAGTGTTGGCTCAATTTCGACAAACGATAAAACTAAACCCGACAGGTGAAGAAAATTAACTTATAGACTTTAGTCTAATAAACGAACTGATATTCTATTTATTAACGGCATTAAATTGTTCATATACGCCTGACAATGAAATATTACTGGACTTGTACGTAATCGCTATTAGTATTGAATATAAGATAAGTTGTGGACTTTATATTTAGTTTCAGCAACTTAATTATAAAAATAATAATTCTCTTGTTATTTTCAAAGTTGAAATCCTCAACTTGGCTAAACGAGCCTCTGATTGCCGAGTCCCAATTATATAAATTAGCTGCAAACATGCTTTTAAGCTCTTTCTAGTCGTAACAATCTGAAAATAAGCAATTGATGATGAATTCCATCTGAGCAATAGGAAAGCTTTAAAGTATAGAACATGATAAAAAGGTAAAAAACATTCGTGGCTAAAGCACACTCCTACTTATAGGGCCAAAAAGCTCAACAACAATTTAAATATTGCTTTTAATTTAGAGCACTGATTTATAAAAGCTTTAACGCTGATACTCGCCCTTGCTTTCTCGACCAAAAAATACGCCAGCAAGCTTAACGCCTACGATAATGCTCTTGTAGCTCGCAGTAAAATTTTTTCGGGCTAAAACTCAACCTACAATTGAATGTATTCATAGTTATGAGTTTTTAAGCAGGCTTTTCTTTTAATGATTAATTAGGTTTCGCAACACTTAAGCCAAGCTACCCGAGAATAGTATGATTACCATCATTTCATCATCCAAACCTATAAACTCCCTCGCCTGTATGCCATAATCTAAATAATTCATGAATTTAGTAACTTGGCGGTATTACAACCGCTTCAAGCTAACTTAAAGGGTTTTTAAATGGCTTATCAAGAGCAAAATCAAGCAACTATTTATTGGCACGATTATAATCAAAACTAGCTAAGAATATGTTTTAATTAATCTTATAAAAATAACAAATATAATTTATACACATATTTATACACACCATTTAGGCTGTGACAAAATAAGAAGGGGCTTCTCAGCCCCCTATCTATTAACCTCTCAACTCTTTATGAATTGAACTACTCTGTTCAAGCAGCATATATAAAAGCGCTCCTAGTGAACTACTTTCCAAATCTTTATAACTATCGTGATCAGTCAATAGAGTTAGAACACCCATCATTTGCGTGTTAACCATAGCTATACTTTCTAATTTATTTTCCATTTTTTACCTTTTAAAAAAATAACTCTTATACATAGTCTATTTGAAAAAAAGACCCATAAATCTGGTCTGAAAAAAATAGTTGTATTCTGGTCATGAGCCTTTAAAGGTTTTCACTTTTTACGAACTATTTTTGTTTACTCTGATAGATACTAACTTTAATTTTCACTCCTCTTGCAATGTCTGTTAACTCGCATAGTACCGTCTATAAAATAGGTTTCAGAAAAAGGAGGATTAGCTTTCATAGTGATGTACAACATTGTTTTATATAGTTACTCGACAATCGGCTCCAATGTACTTTTCAAGCTGCTTGCTGTCGATTTGTGGCCTGTAAATTCTGCTTTTGTTATTGGTGGCCCTGCTCCCTGATCTTTATGGCCGTGGGTTTCTAGGCTTTGGTTTATGTCTTTAACCAGGCTTATTAAATCTAGGAGTACTTGAGCCACGTTTACTGAATTATTTCCTAGCCACACTGTTTTACCTTCCACCTTTGCAAGCTCAGTTGCTTTTGCGTGTAGGGTTTTTAGTGTGGTTAGGTTCATGTTTTCGGTTGCTTCTATGTCTACCTGTTTTTTACTGCCGAGTAATAAACCTTCAAGGGCTATGATCAATGCTTTTTCGCCGACCACTGTTTTTAAGGCGCCCATTACCTCAGTGATTTGGTTGCCGTCTATTTTTGTAACGTCGTGAGTGTCTATGCTGCAGGTGCGTTCATGGTAGTTTTGTTCGCTTTTGCGTGCTGTTGTTTTGCTCGTGTCACTGGTTTGGGTTATGTCGCCGTCGGTGGTTAAGTGCCAGTTGCCGTCGCGCCCTCGTAGCTTACTGCGGTTATTTTGTTGCAAGGTTACGTCAGTCCGTTTGTGCTCTGGCACTAAGCTTTGCCATGGTAATAGATTGGTGATCACTGGGTGGCTGTTTAGGCCATCGATGTACTGTATTAAACACTGCATGCCTGGTTCGGGTTCGTTTAATAATCCGTGATCTGATGCCTGCCCTGTACCAAGTGTTACTTGCTGAAATACGGGCACGGCTAATGGCTCACCTGTTAGCGGATTTAATAGCTGTACATCGGCTGCTTTTAACGGCCTAAATGCAGTGCTGATTGCAGCCCCGTCACCTGGTAACTCATATATTTTTTCAATACGCGCCAATTGCGGCAAGTGTTTACGCTCGTTCAGCTCAGGAAAATAGCGCTGTATTAGGCGTTTAATGGCTTGTTTGACCATCGTATGTGCATCCTGTCGTTGATTAAGGTTACTTCGGTAATGTGTCGGCCATTTAGTTTTATGCCTGGTCTTAATTTTGGTATGGCGATTAGCTCGCCAGTGGTTGAGCTTTTGGCGGTTATTGTGTGCTCTGGAAAATCGTTAATGACTGCCATCGGCCAGCGCGAGTCGTGCCAACTGCCTACAAATATTTTACCGTCAGGGCGCTGCTGAAATATAAAATCATTAATGCCCCATACTTTGCCGATTTGTCTGAGTGCTTCAATGCCGGTACCGCTGTGATAAAACGCTGGCATTATTTGATTTAAATATTCTGCGTTTTCTGGCGTTACAAACTCAACACCGAGTTTTGCCAATTCATCAAGCACAGTGTTTATTGTCGGGTGTCGAACCGCCAGCGGTGCCGGAAAGCTTAACGCGCCGAGTAATTCGCGGCAGGTTAAATACCAACGACCATTGGCTTGGTGCTTTGATTCTATAACGCCGAGAAAATACGGGATCATATTATCTAGCGTGTACCCTAAGTGCAGTTCAACTAATCCGCTGGGCGCTTGCTCTGTGACCACTTCAAACTTTGCACGACCGGTGCTGGCAATATCAAGCTGCACAGTTTTATCAACAATATTGGTAACATGCTGGCCGCCAATTTTTAAGGAGTTTGAAAACCGCGTGGTCATGGCCCTTCGACCTCATTAAATTTATTTTGAATATCGTCGTTACTGGTTGTTGTTTGTGTTATGGCATTTTGGTTTGCTACTGTATCTAGCTGCTGTTGTTCGCGCTCAGAAACTGATTGAACCTCTACGAGCTTAAACGCTACTTGCCATCCGCGTTTGTCTTCAAGTTCAGTTGCTTTCACTTCACCGTCAAACTTTGCTTTACGTATTTTATAGGCTTGTGCGAGTGCATTATTAATTGTGTAAATAATGCGGGCGCCGTTTTCGTCTAACGCTTTTGCTTTGCTGATCAGTAATGCTAAGTCGCTTTCGTGATCAAACGGAACTTTCGTATTAACGGTGAGTGTACCGGGCTTTACGCCTTGATCACTGCTCAATGCAAAGCTACCAAACCCTGACATATCGCCGCCGGCTAATTTGATGCCTGCATTTACACGAGTTTCAAAGCCTGGCACATTCCAACCGTCTAGCGCGATACTCATAACACCTCTTTAATTTGATTAAGTTCGTCCAGTTCGCCAACGAATAAACACAGTGCCCAATAACGATCATCACCGCCTTTACTCGCAACTAAACCGGCTAACTGCTTTGCTGTGCCTGCTGTTATTAATTGCATATCGACACCACTACTTTGGGCAGTAAATTGCGCTTGATTTAGCCGCTTGTCGCGGGCTGTTTTTAACTCTGCGGTTTTGGTTAGTGCATCATCAATGGTAGTAATTAATTGCTTGCCGCTATCGTTTACTGTAGCGAGTTCGTCAGCTATTAGCTGCTCGCGTAAAGGCAATAAGTTTTGCAGAGTATTTATTTGCCATTCAATACTTTGGCCATCATATGTTACGAGCTTGCTTTGCTCTAACGTGCTGTCACTTTTGGCGTATTGACCGCAGGCTATAAACTCAGGGATTGGGCAATAGCTGTTTATCGATTCCAGCTTACTGGCAAATGCTGCGGGATCGGTTGCACTCACTGATAACAATAAACCGCTATAGTTTGCTGGTTTATCAGTGCGCGACGCGTCTTTAATGGCTAATGCAAACAACTGCGCGCCCACTTGCATTGAGCAAGGGGCGGCAGTTTGGTGATAGCACAGCGCTAAGTTATGCATTGTCAGGCAGTGGGTAGCGTGCTTTGATTTCAGTTACTTTATCACGCCACTTTTGTAGTGACTCGGGTGTGCCATCGAATTGTGCTTCCATATACAAAGGGTCTGACTCGGCTTTGTATGCTTTTCGACGCTTCTGCATAATATCGTATGTATTAATTATTCCTGGTTCCATGTTAGTCTCCTACTCTGTAATTACTTTTGGCTGAGGGTCTGATTCAATTTTAAATACAGGCTTATTGAAGTATCCCCAGCGTCCAACTGGAACCTTACCTGCTACAGTAGCAGGTAGTGCGACCAATATTTGGGTTCCAAATACTCCTGCGATATGAGGGCCGTGTTCATAAGCTGCTGATAAATTTGATGCCATATCTCGGTGCTCAATCATTTCATGCCATTTACCATCATTAGGCACTCGTTTTGTGCGTGAATGACCGAATGCACACTCACCTAATAACACTTTTATAAAAGCACCATGAGTTAAAGCAGTTAAACGATTCATAGGTCCTTGAAAAATTGAATAATTAGACGATAAATCAACAGGGTCATTAAATGTGATTTTAATAATATTAAAATCCGTATACATATGTTTTGGTGTTGTGCCTAACACATCATTAAATAATGCTTTTTGCTCTAAAGATCGCTCTGCTGGTTCTTGAGAACGCACAACTGTTTCAAATAACTCCACTACAACTTTCGAATTTCGCAACATAAAACCATCAGGATGTGTGAGGTCACCTTGTGGGCTAAATTCATCAGCGAATTTGAGTTGCTGATTTCTTGTCAGCGCGTAAAAAGGAAAATCCGATTGAATGCTATCCATCAATTGCTGATAGTGGCTATTCGCTTGATTTAATTTGCTATCAATCTGCGCCATTTTTCCCATAACTGTATTCGTTAAGTTGTTTGTAGATTCAACTAAACCACTTATATCTAGTGTGCTCATTTTATTAATCCTTCATACTTTGTAAGGTGTATTCAATATCAAGCAATCTAAGCTCTTGCTTTATCTGGTAGTGCATTCGGTCTATCTGCGAAATGGCTACCACGACTAGCTTGCTGTTAATTGCATCAATCTGTGGGCTGTAATCAAACATCCATGATTGTGCAGGGATAGTAATGCGAGCTAGTGCCGCAGCCGCTGCAAACTTGAGTACAAACGATCGGTTATGTACGTTGTTTACACCTTGGCGTTTGCGCTGTAATGGCAAGTAATCAATGGCTAATAGTGTGCCATCTTTTGTTACTAGACCTATCCAGTTGTAGTCGAAGTCGCCAACGTCTTGCTCAAGTATCACAGCCCAGGCGACGGTATTTGCATCCACATAGCCTTTTGCATCAATGTCGCGTCTGTGTACTATTTGTAGCGCACTGGGCATTTTTTCGTTCGGATTACGCTGTGCGCTTTCGTTCAGATTTGGTACGTTTGCTAATACCAACTCCTTTACATCAAGCCCTTTATTTTCTAGTGCGCGGGCTGTGATGTAACCTTTACCGGCATTGGTCATAATGCCGGTGATCGCTTGGGTCATAATGGCTCCTTGGCGATACTGACACCGCCCTCTTTACTTAAAAATCCATAGTGATGATGTGCGGCAATAACATGCTGTACATCGGTGGTGATTGCTTGGTGATGTGTATTACTTACAAGGTTGTCGCACCCTAAAAATTGATACAGCTGCTCGAGTGGCAATGTGTGTTTTACATCGTGCGTTATTGCATGCAGTGGCGCATGGCTACTTTCGTTTTGCAAATCAGTAAAACCGTGGCTGTATTGCTGCTGGGCTTTATTTTGTGCGGCTAAATGCAGTGGGTGATCAATGTGACAGCTATTCCACTGTACGTGGGTTAATCCTACGCTCAGCGACACATCGGCTTTGTTATGCACGGTCAATTCGTAGCGTCGGCAAGTTCGCCCATAGAGCTGTATTAGCTCTGGTAATAGCTCATTAGCGCTGGCAAGCGTTGTATCAGTCATATCTATGGCGATAATGTCCCAATCTCGGCCGTCGATTCGTTCGCGCACGTTAAGTATCTCTAACCCTAGACGGTCAAAAATACTTTTAACAGAGGCTACTTCACCGGCGTCAATGGTATTAACCAATGCATGCTGTACGCGCTTACGATATAGCTCGATTGGTTCGTCATCTAAGCGGTTTGTTAAACGCTCCCACGCTAAAAAACCTAATACGGGCTCTTCGTTTTGCGATTCGTCTTTTTGGTTTACTGCCCACATAACGTAGTCGCGTGATTGCTCCCAATAGCCGGTGGCCGCTTTTACCAGTTTTTCGGCGTAGCCTTTATTTAACCAGGTGGCGATTTCATTAGCCATTTGCCACCTCGTTAACGATTAATGATGTAAGTACCGGTAGCCAATTAGCAGCGGTTATGTCGTCAATATCGAACTTGATTGATTTAAGTTGACTAAATTGCTCATGGCACTCTGTAATTAATTGGCTAATGCTGAATACAGTTTGATGCGCTACACGTGTGGGTGCATAGGCTGCATTTTGACGAAATGCGGCTTGTATAAACGTGGTTAAATCACTTTGAATAGCAGGGCTATTATCATGCAACTTATACGTTGCGGTAATATTAAACCCAGTGGTCGCCATGGCGTAGACCATAAAGTCGTCCCCTAGGCCGTGGTGGCCTGCGGTACGAATATGCTGATTGATGGCACTGAGTAATGCCGTTGGTACGGGGCCAACGTCTAAATAAATATACGCATTAGCTGTGCCTGGACCACGCGGGGCGTTTACTTCAATAACAATGTTATCGATTGGTACTGCAAAGCTGGAAATAATTTGCTTGTATACGGCGTTAATATGCCAGCGCGCGGCGGTGCCAAATACATTGCGAATACGTAAGCGATAATGCTCGGTGCTCTCATCGTCAGAACCAGGCTTAATTAACCAGTCGTCGTTATTTGTCACTGTGATCCCGTCTTGTTGTTCAGTAAAATAGCGATAAGCATGCGAAGGTAAGTTAAATGCGGCGCCTGTATCGGTGGCCTCAGCGTGTGCATACGCGATGCTTTGGCCATCGCTAAAATAAACATCTTGTAACAATGCAAGCGTGTAAGCTGTATCGCCCAGCATATCAGTCACCACTTGCGTGCCGGCAACGATAGAGGTTTCACCTTCAGTATTGAGTCGCTTGAACGTGAGTATGCCTTGTGCTTTTACGCCCGCTTGAATAAATACATTACGCGCGGGGCCGTGACGCTCAATTAATGCAGTTCGGCTGGCGGTCATAATAAATAAGTCAGGCATTAGCTGCGTCGCTATCCAGTTAAATAGCTGTACAACGGGCTTAGTGATCAGCGCTTCAACGGTTCGCCAGAACGGGCCAAACGGTGAGTTGTTAGCAATTTGGATATTTTGCTTTTTTAGCTGTGCTTGCCACTGCGTTTGCGCAGTTTGCTCATCCAGTGGCAACCCCGCTTTTTGCATCAGTGTTTTAAATTCCACTCGTTATCCCCCCGTATTGGCGCGTTTGTGCGGTGATGCTTAATGTACCGTCGTCATTGCGGTACACATTTATTGTGCCCGGCTTGATGCGGTCGTCTAGCTCTGTGAGTAATTCAATCTCAGTTAAAATCGGCGCTATGCCGTTTTTATTTCGCAGGCCAATGAGCTTTACCAATAAGCCGCTTTCTAAAATTCGGTGCTTTATGTCTTGGCCAATTACATCGGCTTTTTTTAATGTGCTTGGGCTTAACGAGTCGTTTAGTACAAAGTCGTTATCTTCAATCGCTAGATCAATGTGTAGTGCAATATCAAAGTTCATTAGCCAGCTAACTCCATCATTTGCTCAAAGCTTTGCGCTACGTCGTCTGACTTAATCGTTAAGCTGTCAATGTGCACGCTCTTACGGTTATCGCTGTCGCTTGAACTACTGCTGTTATGTGTATTGCTCGTTAGGTTTTGTAAAAACGCTGATTTTTGCACTTTGGCTTTATAGCTATTGCTTTGCTGTTGTTGCTCAGTGCTTAGTTGATCAACTTTGTAAGCACTGGCATTGGCTACGTTGGTAATTGCCTGATCTGTTTTGACCACGGGCGATGGCTGTAATGGCGCTGCGCCTTGATTAACACGGGTAAGTTGTACGTGTTTACTACTATAAACAGGTGAATTGGCAGCGTTAGTAAAATTGTTAGCTGTGCTAACAACAGTATTTTGTAGCGCTGATTGCGGTGCGAACGGCGTTGATTGTGCAATATAACCAGCATAGTTATGTGTAGCTGAGCTGTTTTGTAATGCTGAGTTAATAGCGCTGTTATTTATGTTGGCCGTTGTTGCACTAGTTGAGTTTGCGACACCGTTCGCGGCTGTGGTTACTGCGTTAGTTTGTGTCTTTGCTACAACTGAATTTATGGCACTGTTATTTAACGCGCTGGTTTGAGTAAGTGCGCTATTTGTTTGGTTTGTAGCAATACTGTTTTGTAATGTTGGGTTAATTACACTATTCATTGCTGTGCTTGCTGAATACACAGCATCGTTAACAGCCGAGTTAATAGCGCTCTTATTGATGTTGGCCGTTGTTTCGCTAGTTGAATAATAAGCAGCATTGTTTGCAGCCATATTTACTGGGTTGGTTGGAGCATTCGCTACAACTGAATTTATGGCACTGTTATTTAACGCGCTGGTTTGTGCCTGCGTGTTACTTGTTTGGTTTGTAGCAATACTATTTTGCAATGTTGGGTTAGTTGCATTGCTCATTTCTGTGCTTGTTGAATAAACAGCATCGTTTGCGGCTGCGGTTACTGCGTTGGTGTGTGCATTTGCTACAACTGAATTTATGGCACTGTTATTTAACCCGTTGGTTTGTGCTCGCGCGCTATTTGTTTGCTCAATAACCTGACTGTTTTGTAATGCTGAGTTAATAGCATTATTCGTTTGGCCTGCGTTTAACTGCGTTCGATTTGAATATGTAACATCATTCACTGCAGCATGGTTGGCGCTGACTTTGTTGCCTGGTACTTGCGCGGCTTTGTTAATCACGGCTTGGCCGTAGTCGCGGCTGAATGCTTGATCTGCATTTTGCATGACTAAATTGCTAGGCTGAACACGGTTAATGTTTTCGTGTGTTGAGGTTGCCTCTGTTTTTATTTTTGCCTCTGTATCATCAATCAGGCCGAGTTTTTCAAGCACCCATTTAACGCTATCAATTACCCCATTAAAGGCCGCTTTTACACTATCAAACACCGCCATTAATACTTTGCCCCAGGCGGTATTTTGAAACGCAGCCACTAAATCATCCCAATAATAGATAAGTGCCCCAACGGCTGCGATGAGTGCAATAACACCTGCTACCACCCACGTAATTGGGTTTGCCCAAAGCGCCGCATTAAATAGCCACGTAGCCGCTTGGCCTGCGAGCATAACCGCTTTAAATGTGCCAATGGCAATGGCCGCCGCGCCCATCGTTGCAATGAGTGATAAAAAGCCCAGTACACGCAGTGCGATTAACGCTCCCTGCCATAGTTTTGTTAGTACGGTTAAACCCCCAGTCAGCGCAGCAGTTGAAACGAGCGCCATTTTATACAGGCCCATGGTAAAAATAATGATGCCATGCACCGTGATCAACGCGACGATAACCACAACCAGTGTTGCGATCACGCTTGATAAAAATGGGAATCGCTCAGTCAGTGATACAATGCCTGCAAAGCCGGCGGCGAGCATTTCAACGAACGGCTCAACCACAGGCAATAAGCGGTTACCCATTGCGGTAGCCGCTGCATTAAATGAACCGCCTAAACGATCCCATGGGCTGGCAATGATGTTTGCCATCTCCAAGGCTTTGGAATTGTCTTGCACGTTTTCAAAAACGGTGATGCCATCTTTTAATTTGTCTACTTTCGTGCTGAGTACATCAACGGCTTTTGCACCTTGTTTACCAAATATTTGTGTAAGTACATCGCCTCGCGCCACAGAACCCAATGAAGATAAGCGGTTATTAATACGTCCTAGCACCACATCAATGGCGAGCATGTCGCCGTTATCAGCGGTTAATTTTATACCTAATGCATCTTGTGCTTTGCCAATCCCTTGTAATAAGGAGGCCGCTTGTGTACCAGCCACGGAGCCTGATTTAGCAACCAGTTGCAGTTCGCCCACTAACGCGAATTGTTGAGCCGAGCTTAAGCCAATGTTTGTCGCGGTCGCCCCAAGGTTTGAAAACGCGGCTTGCATTTCTGCACCGGTGGTTTTGTATAGCTGTACGGCGGTGGCGGTTTGCCCTGCTATTTGGTTTACCCAATTCGCTTTGCCCATCTTATTAGCGGTTTTTTCAAAGATACCATACATGGTGCCCATATAACTGGTGATGGTGGCCGCATCCGCCTTGGTCGCTACAGCTAATATATTTGATGTTTTAGTAAACTCGGATAGCTCATCACCATTTAAGCCGGCAATGGCTGATTGAATATCGTAAGCACTGCGGACAAATTCGGCAGAGTTACCACCAAATTGAAAGCCAAATTCATACGATGTTTTAGTCAGTTGTTGCAGTGCGTCGTCAGCTACGCCCAGTGATTGCACTTCGCCCAATGCGGCAACGTGATCAATTGCCGGCGCAAGTGATTTTGCAAGGGCGTAACCACCACCGACGGCTGTGGCTGCGCCGCGCATCATTTGATCTTGAGCGGCGGCGGTTTGCTGGCTCAGCTGATTAATTTTAGCCATGACTTTATTAACCGGCCCAGTGACTTTGTCAATGATGCCGATTGAATAAGTAAGCTTGTCTAATTTGCTGAGTGTTGCCATTAATTACTCGCCGCCTAATGCAGTGCAAATGCCGTTATTTACGGCGGTTACAAAGTTTTCTTGCTGTGATGTTTCAAGGTAAAGCGCCTGTGCCAAGCTCTCGTCAGTGACTGGTAAATTGCCAAAATATTTAGCGTGGTATGCCAGTAACTGATCAAGCCTGCTCTTGCCTATTTGCTTGGCTCGGCTTTCGATTTTTTTACCGTAAAATTAAACTCGGGTTGGTATTCTTCAACAATGGCACCCACTAAAAACAACGCGGCACCCGGTTGCTGTACCAGCTCTTTGAGCTTTTTAGCGTCGGCTTCAACCACTGTGTTTAATAAAAAGTTAGTCGCCGGCTGCACCTTGTTGTTCGGCTGAGTCGAGTTAATGTATTTGTTATAGTCAGCGCCATTGACGTTAAATGTAATGTCGCCAACGGGGGTTTCTAATGTGATGTGTTTCTCAAACGCCATGATCAATACTCTCTTTAATATCTGCTTGCTCTAGCAGTGTGTAGGTAAAATAAGGGCCGTACTTGGCTGCTGATTGCTCACACAAAGCAATAAATTCATCAAAGTCATTTGGGTTTGCAAACACCTGGCAACCGGCTGACCATTTATCAACTTGCGTTGATGTGACCTTGCTGTTTGCGCGGTGACAATTAATGCCAAAGTAACCTTGTTGTAGTACTGCTTGGGGTGTGACGTCCGTGTCTAACTCGGTGTCGTGGTTGTTGTCCCGTAGAACAACAACCGGTTTATGTTGAACAAGGGCGCGGTATTTGCCCTGGTGATAACCCAATGTCCACAGGCTTTTATGCTGCCCTACAATTAGCACGGCTGTGCCATCTACATTCATTGGGTGTTTACGCCAGTAAATACCGGCATCCGTTGTGGCTTTGAACTGCTTTAACTGCCATTCGCTGTTTTGCTGATACAACACACAAATTGCATCGTTAAACGTGTTGGCACGGGTGTTTGCATGGCGAATACCTATAATGTTTAGGTTTAATTCACCCTCAAATACTTTATGCCCACATGCTTGCAGGGTGCTTAGTAATGTTGTGGCAGTCAGTGTGCGAATGGCTTTAGTCATTACAGATCTCTCACTTCATCAGCGGTTAGATAAGGCACGCCGTTAATTTTGACAAAATCAGGGCTGGTGATCGGACACTTAATTGTTGTGGTGTCTTCTTCGCCGCCATCGGCTTTGATGTTTAAAATTTCGTCTAACTGCGGCAAGCAACCAAACGCTTCAACGTTCTTTTTACCGGCGGCTACTTCTGCATTAAATGCCACATCAAACGGTTCAATGCCTTTCCAACTGCCTGCTTTTTCGGCTTGCGCTTGCACTAATAACCAGTTTTCGTGATCGAGTTTTAGCGTTACTTCGCCTTCAACGTCGCCATCAATAAATCCTTTTGGAATACCACGCACTTTTTTAACGGTGCGCCCATCCGTAATTTTGCAAGTGGCTTCCATAACGTGAACCATCGAGCCCCCGATAAAAATATCGAAGTCTTTACCGCCTAATACCTTTTGCATGTTCGCGCTCCTACTCTGCGTTATCTAACATGATCCCAACAATAATGGTGCTGGGTGAATCGATTGGCTTAACCTTAAGCACAACTTGCAACGTGGTCGCATCCATAAACGTGAGGTTAATACTGTCGTCTTTTGGGGCGTCAATTAAACCAGGGAACTTGTCGGCGCCGATGTTGACTGATCGCGCCATATCACGCAGTGGTTTACCCATGATGCGTTTACCAAATTCAATACCGGTGCTGCTATTGTTTAAGCGGCGATTTTTAACGTTTTGAATACCGATGATGCGAACGGCACGCGCGGCTTTATCGACAATGCGGCCTATTTCGATTTTTTGGAAATCACCGCCTTCAGCATCCAGCATGTTTACATCGCCAAAATACGTGCCGTCAAAATCAGGGTAAAACTGCGTGCAACTAAAACGATTTGCATCCAGTGCCGCAGTGGTTGAATTAGTAAGTGGTTTGCCTGCTGCATCAGTTGGGTGTGGCATAAGTGATAATGCCCCAGTGAGTACACGCATTGGGCTATCAGCAATCGTGACTGAGCTTTTACATAAACGCCCTGTTACGCCGCCGAGTTCATCACCAAATAAAAGCGGGATCACTGCAACGCGTTCGCCTACTACACCATCCGTTAAGGGTTGCAGTGCAGTGACTAAATCTGACCAATTTTGCTCAGGCGTTAAACCTGGTGCCGCTAATAAAAAGCGCACGTAACGCGATTGGCCTGACAGGATTTCAAGCGCTTTTGCTTGATAGCTTTCGATTTCGGCTTTACCAGTGACGGGCGTACAAATAACAATGATTTCAGGACTGATGTCTTGATCCATTGCTTCATCAATTAAGGCCATCACATTATCACCGGCGCCATGCGGGATGGCATAGCCACTGACTAGGTCATCGCCGTTGCGTTGCCATGCTTTTATTTGGGTTTTTAATGGTGAGTCGGCAGCGCCAAACAAATCATCAAAATCACTTTGTGCGTTGATTGGTAGAATGCTGCCATTATTTTCGGGCGCTTGGCCTAAAAATAACACGCTGCGCTCTACTTGTTTTGTAGCGCCACTGCCTGTTTGAATGGCGGCAACGGATACTTTACCTTGTGCCATGGTCGTTCCTTTTGCTTTGCGCTACGCCACGTGCATAGCTTTGTTTAAAATAAAACTTTGTTGCTGTTTTTGTTCAGCAACGGTTTGCCCCAAAAAGGAGCGGGCAGGCAAATCAATTTGCCATGAGCTCTTGCCTGAGCTGCCCTTTAAATCACGCAGTAAAAACCCTGCTTGGTTAATACTTAAATGCTCAGTTATCCATTTAATGCTGGGGCGCTTACTGCCCTTCCCTTTGCCTCGCGGTATTGTGTAGCCCTCAGCTATTAGTGCCCGGGCTAAATTTCGCGTGGCTGGGCCCTCTTTGTTTTGTGCGGCTTTACCTTTTGGCTTGCCTGCATCTAGGCTTACACCCTCTTGATGAGCGCGGGCTATTTTGCCGCTGTTGCCACCTCTAAAATAAACCCCTGCGCTATTGGCGCCGTAACGTACTTTCATGTTGCGCTTTAGCTTGGTGAGCATTTTCTTTTTTTTGCCATTTGCTCTGCCTTGCCATGTTTTGCCTACCAGATCACGTTGCCCAGTAATGCGCTCTTTACTGCTTTTATTTGCTGCACGTATTGCACTGCGTAATATGTTGCGGCGTTTATTGGGCTTAAGCTGTAAAAACGCTAATTGTTCTTTACTGCGCCCTTCGTCAAACTTGACGTTAAGCACTTACTTCACCATGCAGTGTGAACGCTTCAGCTATCCACAGGCTTTGTTCACCAAAATCATAACGACTACCGTTTAATTCAAATGGGCCGTTAGGTGTGTGTATTAGCTCGATGTCTTCACATAACTGCTCTATCGTTAGCTCTACTTCGTTGCTGTTGTCGTCGTTTACGTCGGCGCTAAATTCAATGTCGGTGCTGTCATAACGCCCACCATTGTTTTGCAACCAAAACGATGCAAACGCACAGATCAATGCTGCCGGTGCTGCACAAGGGTTTATGCTAATAACCCCTGAGTAATAAAAACGCGCAGCTAATAAGCCGTTGCCATTGACCGTTTTGCTGCTTGGCTCTATGCGCCCGCCTTCTATCCAGCTATCAAACTGGGTATCGAGCGCAAGCTTGTGGCCTTGATATACGGCAGTGGCTAAATGCTGTTTAAGCATTGCTATTTTGCTCTGACTCATAACAGCGCTACCGATAAGTTAGGGCTCAGTGCTTGCAGTAAACGCATGGCGTTTATGCTTTCGCGTTGCCAGTGATCATAATTATCAATTGCAGTTTGGCTTTGTGCTGTTGCGTTGTCTCGGTGCGTACTGCCCAGCTTTGATACCAATAAATGCGCCTTGGCTTTGCTATAAACCGCATCGTTATAAAACATGACTTGTTGTGCGTTTAGTGGCTCACCGTTGGTGAGCACCGCGCTTGCTAGTTCTTGGTTAATTTCACCCTGTGCACGCTTTAGCTTTTCAACGAGCATCGCACTTTTGCTGGCATACTCTTGGGTAACTGCGTAGTGCTCAATAAAATACGCGGTGCTCAATGCTGGGTAATAGCCATTACCTGGCACATCAACATTGATGCTTTGTAAATCTGCTTGGGGCATACCGCTTAAGTTCATATTGCACCTGTAAAACACACATTAAATTGGGTGTGGGCGCCACTTAGTCACAGGGCGTCAAACAACGAATGCTGACGAAGTGCTAAGCTGCCCACCGGCGTTGGAGCTGTTATTCGCTAACGATCCCTTTTAACTGTTTCGTTAGCTTATCGACTAAACCTTTAACCCCTGCTTTGTCGTTAATCGCTTGGGCGTGCTCTGCAAATAACAGTGCATTACCATAGTTGTGCTGGGCTGCATCAACCTTGGCAGCAATGGCGTACAATTTACCGCCCACGACTTCAAGGCCGTTCCAATCTTGATTTTTTACGGTATTGATCAGGCCGCGCAGTACGTAGCTAATATCAAACAAGCCTTGCAACTTTGATTCTGTTAGGTAGTAATTTGCATCGTCATAGAGTTGGTCGATAACGAACGCAGGCCAATGCTTGGTATTAAATACCGTTGGTAGTGGTTGCTTTTGCTCAACCATAAATGGCAGTAGTTCTAACACAGCATCCCAGCGTTTAAGATCAACCAACCAAATAAACACCCATGCTAAAACGGTGTTTGGGTGGCACTGGCCGCTTAGTCGATATTGATTGATGTAACCTAAGTAATCCTGGCGCTCTAACGCTTCAGATTTGTATGTCGCTTTATCTGCAATATCTGTAAATGTTTTTAGTTGAGCTAAGTCAGATTCGATGGCCGCTGCATAAAGCTGGTACTCGGTTTGCGTAGTGATAGTGGTTGGCGCATGGGTGTTCGTGGCTGTTGCCGCGACCGTTGGCGCTTTTTTGTCAGTGCTTGTTGGTACGCTGCTTGCTGCTTTGGCTAATGATTTTTTGACTAAGCTCATTTAAAAACACTCTTTAATTTTGTGAAAAAAAGCCGCCCCGAAACAAGGAATATAGGGCGGCTAACTGCTGCTAAATAATCAGGCTGCTATGCCCACGCGTCGCCGGCGGCATTTGGTAACTTGATGCTGGTAGACTCGAAGTACATGACTTTTTCAAGGTCTTCTACGTAGTAGCAATCGTTGCGTGATAGGTAGTCCTCAACGCGCTTTTTCTTGGCGTTGTTTTCTACACTGGTACGCGTTGAGCCCGTTTGTACGTAGTGACTTAAGTTGTCAAAACTGGTGACTAAAATGCCGCGTGCGGGGAAAAACGGGATTTTGTAAGTCATCAAACCGCCGTAGGTATCAATCACCTGCTGCAATTCAATCTTGGTTTTTTCGCTTGGCGTATGGGCTTGTTTGGCGTAGAGCTTATTTTTATCGTGCGCTAATAACTCGTCGCCAATAATGGCTACCATATTTGCACGCTTATGCTCAGGAATACCTTGCAATGCGTCGTGCACCGCTTGGTCTAAGTTTTCGTAATCGCCATCGGCACCGATGCGAATTTCGCCAGCGGTTGCGCCTTCACTAATTGCACGCTCTGGAGCATCGCGGCGGATCAACTGCAACCAACCAATGTTTACATCGTTCATCATTGGGTAGGCTGTAATGTCGGTTGTATCGGCTACGTGTGTACCATTCCAACCAATTTTAATAATGTCGAGTGCGATTGCTTGGCGAACGTGGTTACGATAGCGATTATGAAAATCAGGGAACTTAGACCACTGATCCATTTTTACCCATGTGATATGAATGTCACATTCAACCGGGTAACAACGGTATTCACGCTTAGCGAGCTTTGATACGTCGCGGGTTTTACGCTCTTTGGTGTCGTCAGTTTCAACCCCTGCGCGGCCTGTAATACCACCGTCTACACTCATGATCACCGATTGACCAACAAGGTCATCAACCGGTGCGGTGTTGATCATCTGTAAAAATTCAGCTGACTCGTAAACGGCATCGTATAAACGCTGCTCTACTGTTGGCTCTACGTTAAATTGTTCGCTCATAGAGGTAACGCCGTAATTAACGGCCATGCCTGCCATAATGGCGACGAATAATTCTTGGGTTCTTGTCTTCATCTGCTTTCCTGCGTGTTGCTAAGTAATGTTAAGGTGATGCACTTACAGCAATTTGCTGTATTTGCCTTCTTCGCCTTCTGGTTCGTCGTCGGCGTCGGTTGTGCCACCCGCAGGTGTTTTTAATGCTTTTTCAAACTTATCGGTTAGCTCAGTAAGCAGCTGCTTAGTTGAAGATAATTCTTCTTTAACTTGGCTTAGCTCTGTGCTTTGCTCGCCTTCTGGCTGCGCTTCTTCAGCTTCCACTTGTGTGGTTGAAAACGAATCAAGCTTTGTTGTTAAGCCATCGAGCTTTTTACCAAACTCGGCAAACGGTGTGCCTAGCGCGTCTTTTAACGCGGTTGCGAATTCTTCTGGTTTCATGTCGGACTCTTCCTGATTGAATGATAATAATCGTTTAAAAAAGGGTTTTTTAGGTGGTGTGTCGATTGGCTCACATGACCCTAAATCAACGGTTAATAAGGCGACGTCCTTGTCGTCTGGTTTACTCTTACTACTGAAATGGATTCGGTCGGTGTAGCAGCTTGCTGGGTAGTCGGTCACTGCTAAGCCTGTTAGGTAGGTTTTGCCAGAGCCCATAAAATCGCGGCTAATTTCGATACTAAAGTAAACCGCTTGGTCTGCTTTGTTCAGCTCAACAAAGCCTTGATTGGGGGCAAGCACGGCGTATAAACACACAACGCCTTCTTCGTTTTCATAGGCTTGTACGCTTACTACATCGCCCAACATGCCGGGTATATCCACGTTATGCAGGTTTTTAGCGGCCCAGCCTGACCAATTAAATTCGTGATCAATATTAATGCGGGCGCCGTATTTGCGCGGGTTGTAGGTTTCTACTATGTCGGCTACGTCTTGCTCTGATATTTCACGGCCGTCAACGGTCATGCCTACAGCGGCAATCGATAACGGTTTAGTACGTAGTTGACCTGGCATAAACAACCCTTTTTAAATATGTGCAAATTAAGCGTATTGCTTTAAAGTAGTTGCAGTTTGCACCCTCTTTTTATTCCTTTCCAACGGTTTAACTTTTTGAAATTCCTATATTTAACTTTTAGGAATGGTTAGGTTTTTGACTGACAGATTAAGCGCTTTATAACGAATACACTGCCGCTATGGATTAATAAAAGCGGTGCAATATGAAGGCGAACTACGGACCAGAGATACGCAAAAAAGCACAAGACTTGTATGTTGTTGAAGGCTATACGGTGGATGAAATAGCCGAGCTTAACGATATGCCAAGTGCACGTAGCGTTCGCCGCTGGGCTGAAGCTGGTAAGTGGGAAGATATGTGCCCAAGCTATAATGCCGAAATGGCGTATAGCAAACGCATAAATGTACTGGCCGATAAAGACAATAAAACCGATGCCGACTATAAAGAGTTAGATTTTTGCACCCGCCAATTATGTGCACTTAATAAAAGCAAACTGGCACCCGCCCCTAAGCAACGCGCAAGTAATGACGATGCGACTAGCAATAATAACGGCGGCAGTCATAACAGTAATGATAAAAAATCGAAGAAGAAAAAGAAGAACGATTGCTCAGGCATTACGCTTGAAATGCTTAACGAGCTTAAAGACAAACTACTTTACCCGCACCAAAAGCATTGGTTTGATAACCAAGACCACCGCGCCCGCTTTATATTAAAACCCCGCCAAATTGGCGCAACTTTCTATTTTGCGTTTGAAGCCTTTTACGATGCTGTAGTGAATGGCCGTAATAAAATATTTATATCCGCGAGTCGCGACCAAGCCGAAGTATTTAAAGCCAATATTGTAGCCCTATGTCGTGAGCATTTTAATATTGAATTAACTGGCTCGCCGATGGTGTTAAATTTAGCCGGCGGAAAAACGGTTAAACTGATATTTAAGTCAACCAATGCGCGTACTGCGCAATCCGAATCCGGCGACTTATATATAGATGAAGTGTTTTGGATACCTAAATACAAAACACTGCGCGGCCTTGCACAAGCCATGGCCACGCATAAGCATTTACGTATTACCTACTTTAGTACACCAAGTGTTACCAGCCACGAAGCGTATGATCACTGGAATGGTAAATGGTTTCGTAAAACCAAAGCCTGCAACGATCCTGAATTTGCCATTGATGTTAGCCATAAAAACTTAAAGCATGGCCTGCTGTGTGACGACGGCATTTGGCGCCAAATGCTCACTGTGCACGATGTGGTGAACTCTGGCTTTGACCGCATTGATATTAGTGTACTTGAAAACGAATACTCGCTAGATGAGTTTAATAACTTGTTTATGTGTAAGTTTATTGATGATGCACACAGCGCGTTTAACTTAAAACAACTGATGAACTGTGTAGGCGATTCAACCAAATGGACTGACTTTGATTTAGACGATGAGCGCCCCTATGGTTTAAAACCTGTCGTTATTGGGTTTGATCCTGCCCGCTTTGGCGACAAAGCCAGTGTTGCCGTGCTCAGTGCCCCGATGAAACCCGGCGAAAAATTCCGCCTGCTTGAAGCAATCGATTTAAGCGGCAATGACTTTGAAGCCATGGCCGCTGAAATAAAGCTCCTCACCGAAAAATACAACGTGGTACATATTGGCGTAGATACCACCGGCATTGGTTACGGTGTGTGGGAGCTTATCACTAAGTTTTACCCTAACGCAGAGCCTATCCATTACAACCCAATTATTAAAAACCGCATGGTGATCAAGGCAATCAACGTTATTCAAAACCGCCGTCTTGAGTTTGACCAGGACGCGGTAAATATTGCCAGCTCATTTATTAATATTCGCCGCAAAGTGGTTGGCGACCAAATTACCTATGCCACAAACCGCACCGCCACCACAGGCCATGCCGATATTGCGTGGGCAATTATGCACGCCATGTTATTTGAACCACTCGACGGCAACGCCCTTAACCGTCAAACCTCTGTAGGAATTGCAGCTTAATGACCAAACCACGATTACAAGTAAGTAACGGCCAAGCGCCTAACTACAATCAACGCACCACAATGACCGATTCATTTAGCTTTGGTGATCCCGAGCCATGTTTAGACAACCGGCTAACCGATTACGTTGGGGTATTTAGCGACAGCAACGGCATTTATGCACCGCCCATTAGTTTGCACGGCTTAGTTAAATTGCTGCGAGTTAATGCCCAGCATGGGCCCATACTCTACTTTAAGCGCAACATGATCTTAAAGTGGTATAAGCCTAACCCACTATTAAGCCACCAAGCCCTTAGCAAGTTTGCGTTTGATTTACTGTGGAGCGGTAACGCGTATTTACAGATTATTAAAAACGCCTTTGGCCAAGTCATTAAACTGCGCCATTTACCCGCCCTCACTATGCGTTATACAGATAAACGCGGTGTGTATGCGCAATTAAGTAATCAAAGCCATGAGCCTATTTATTTTAATGCCGGTGAAGTTATCCACGTAAAAGAGTATGACCCAGCTCAAGGTATTTACGGCATACCGCAATATTACGGTGGTATTCAATCCGCGTTACTCAATGAAGATGCCACGCTATTTCGCCGTCGCTACTACAAGAACGGCGCACACATGGGCTTTATATTTTCAATGGCCGACCCGTTCATGAGCCTAGAAGATGAAAACGCACTTAAAAAAGCTATTCAAGACAGTAAAGGCGTGGGCAACTTTAGAAGTTTGTTTTTAAACTTTAGGGGGCAAAAAGCCGATGCTGAAAAGTCGTTAAAAATAACCCCAGTGGGTGACATATCAACTAAAGACGAATTTGAGCGCATTAAAAAAATTACCCTTAACGACATGCTCAGTATGCACCGTGCACAAGAAGCACTTAGCGGTCAATCATCTGGCGACAGCCCCGGCTTTGGTGATTTAGACAAAATCACCCGCGCCTATTACAACAACGAAGTTGTGCCCCTGCAGCAAGATGTATTAGGGATCAACAACTATTTGCCTACTGCACAGCACATTGATTTTAAAGAGCCTGAATATTCAGACCTAAACCCAACACCTAAGGAAAGCGCATGAGCTGGATTGATGTTATCGAATTTATAAAACAATGGGGGCGATTACTTATGTTGAGTTTTTTAGCAGCCGCAATCCAAATGTATTTGAGCAAACGGCAGTTTACGTTTTTTCATTATTTTATGAGTGTGCTGATTGCGATATTTGCAGCCTACCTATCAGCCATGTTTTGTGAGTGGCGCGGCTTTGATGAAAACCTAAAAACAGGCGTGATTGGGGTAACAGCCTACGCGGCCCCGCATTTACTTGAAGGGTTCGACAAGCTAATTAAAGCCTTTAGCAAAGACCCAAAAGCATTTATTAAATTGATCAGGGGGATAAAATAATGGGATGGCTTAAAACACTGGTTTCATTTATCACAGACCCAATAGCCGATTTAACCGGCGGCTATGTTGAGCGAAAACGCATTGCGGCTGAAATGGCCGCAGACGTAGCACGCGCAGAAAACAATTTTAAAATTGCCCAGTTTGAAGCGAAAGCAAAACGCTGCATGCAAGCCGAGCAAAACGACGCGGACTATGACTTGCTTGTGCTGAAGAACCGCGACAAAACAATGATGGATGAAGTGATCATTTTATTCTTTTTGGGTTTGTTTGTGTGTCACTTTATCCCCGCAATGCAGCCGTATATGCAAAAAGGCTGGCAAGCAATGGGCTATAACGGCGCGCCCTGGTACTTTGAATTTGTGATAGTGGGTATTGCCGTTTCAACGCTTGGGTTAATGCGATTGTTTAGAGCGTTTTGGGGTGGTCGGGAAAGGAAGAAAAGCGCTAGTTAAGAGCTAGCGCTTGTACCAGATTACTTATTATAGTTTTATTACTTGGTCGTATTATTTATTATCCTACCATGTTGGTTTCTTAAAACAGTTAACCAGGGTTCTGGCTTTTCTGTTTGACTAAAAACTATATCCTTAATCGCTGAAGATTCTAACCACAATAAAGTACCACCACTAGACTTAACTTGAACCAATTCATGACCTTTATAGTAGGCTTTATCTAAAAAGCCAAAAACAATATTTCCTTCTCTTAGGGATAAACAATATGTATCAAGTCCCCTTATTTCAGGCTTATTATTGCTATATTGTTCATCGATAAATTCTTCCCAATATTTTTTTTCAGGGCATGCTGAAACACCAAATTTAAAAGAAATATACTTAGGATCCTCTTTTAATTCAGTAAAGCATTTATTTTTATCATCTTCTTTCTTATAAGCATTACATATCATTTCAGCGATGGAATCGTTAGCCAAACCTGAAAATGATATAAAATAAACCATAACCATTATTATAAATTTCACTAGGTTTTCCTTACGTTTGTAAAATTCGCTAGATAGGTCTTCTTAATGTTTTAGTAAACTTCTTTTTCCATTAAACATACTTAGCAAATTTGTTTACATTATGCCATTGATTGTTGAAATTCTATGTTGTAGGAAAGATAAATTAGTGTCCACTACCGTCTAATTAGCTTACTTTGCCATTCATTAACTCTTTCAATACATTCTTCTATCCTAGAGGTTACGTTTTCGTTTCTATTAGCTAATGGGGTTATTGCTTCCCCATAAATTTCAGACATATAACAATGCTCATTTTCAGTACTGCGTTTACTGGTACCGATATGATCAATCTCTAATTCAAGCCTGTTAATTATTCTGTTGGTATGCTTTTCTAAATCATCGTCTGAATAATCAAGGCTGGTTAGTAACGAATTTAACTCAACAAATAAAGCATCAACTCTTTCTTTTATTAATTCTAATTTCATATCCTGCCTTTTTGAGTACCATTCAATTTCTAATGCGTTTTCAAATTTACCGGCAACAACTTCAAGACGCTTAAGTGCCCTTGTAAAATTTGGTCCTTGCACACCATTAAGCGTTGCTGCATTGGTCTTGCTGATACCACGAACTAAGTAATCACTGAGTGCTGCTTTTATATCTTCACTGGTACTTTTACCAAACGATAAAAGCGCATCTAATCGCTCTTGGCTTTGTGAGCCTTTATGCAAATACTTCACAATTTATTTATCACTTAACTGATAATAAATTAATGATATTTCAATATTAGGTAAATCACCAGCTATTTGATCTTTTTGTTGTCACTTTATTGCCAAACATTGTCACTTTTTGACAATGCGATCTTTTTAAAATTACTTACAGATCCTTTTACTGGGCTGGCTGGCGATTAATGATGTGTCACAGTGGTTGTCAATTTGACGCGTTTTTTGCACGAAAGCGGAAGGCGAGGAGGAGTGAATTTTTCAGCTTTTTGGTTCTTGGCAGCTAGCCTTACGAGTCAACTAAATATAATGCTTTGTGCTTTAGAGCGGGACTGACTCGCTGATTAAGTTAATGATAGAGGAAGTAGTAAGGAATACTGAGGTTGATAGTAAAGCCTACAGTCAATTTAAACTATTTATAGGCATTTATTGTTCAATTCTACTATATGTTGCGTCTGAATTTATATGTGGCTTGTAGTCATAATGATATGTAATTATTTCACGCGCCACAGCAGGAAACTCTATAGCTTCATCTTTCTTTCCCATAAAACAAATTGCTGCTACTTTGCAGATATCTTCCTGTTGTCTTTGGATGTACACATCTGGTGGTTCAGAAATATTGCATTCACCTTCATCAGCCCAATCACCCTCAAGGCTTATTTTTTTTACATACACGTCAAAGCCCTTTTTCAAACCAAGAGCCTCACGAACTTTTAGTAAGCATATACCTTCCACTATCAGATATTTCGATTTTTCATTAATAGCTTGACTAAGGCTATCTAACTTTAAACTGCCAAAGTAAGAACCCTGACTCGGGACCAAGTAATCATCAACATGAATAACATTGTACTTTAATTTTTTTGCTAGCACTGTTGCCAAATAACTCTTTCCTGAGCCATCCTTTCCATCAATCCAAATTATTGTAACTGCCGATAAATACCTAATATGCTTAATTAGATCTTCCATGCCTTACTCACTCATAAATATTGCTGCATAATGCTCCCTGCCACTAACTACCTTAGACACACTTAAAGTGAAGGGCCTGACTTACTATTTAATAATTTTCTTCTTCTAAATCAAGATTAATATTAATGTGTTTTGACTTATCAGGGTTAAACAAACCATCAGCAATATATTCATAATAGTCTGGCTGCCAATGGATTTGACCAGTTTTAACTCTTTCACCCCATTCATCCCATTTTTTCTTATTATCTGATGCATCATAAGCTTCACTAAAACTAATACCGTGAATTTCTTTAAATCGCTTGTTAAATTCGATGTTCAATAATCGCTCTTTATCTTCTTCGAGTTTTCTAATTTTTGCATCTTTTGCACCCGATTCTTTAACTGCTATGTAAACAATTAAAACTATAAACCCACAAACTACGGTTTCAACAATTCCACCCATCATTAGTCCTTTAAATTTATTTAACTTATGCGCAAATTTTACAGCAGCTTTATAATTTGTCACAAACTAAATGACTGTATATAATTACAGTGTACTTTTAACGATTGGTGAAATTATGGCGCGGGTTACTTGTCCAAATTGTGAAGCTAAAGCAATAATTACGTCTCGTGAAAAGCAAAGCGCGCATGTCGTTAATTTATATTGCTCGTGTACTAACACTAAAGAATGCGGGGCTACGTTCCGCATTACCCAATCTTTTGATCACTTCTTAAATCCTCCTGTAAAAAGCACCCAAGAACTGGCCGCGGCGCTTATTAAAAATTTACCTCGAGAACAGCAATTAGAGTTAATTGGGCTTTAATTTGATATTTTTGAATAAATTATTTCTAACCTGAATCAGTCTGTCTCTCAGTTCATTTTGATCAGATTGAATCGTAACGCCACCTTTTAACTCTACACTTTTTTTAATGTATTTATTATAAAAGTCTATTTCTAGCAATCCTTTTTCAACCCAGCCTAAATATTTTTTTAGCTCAATAGGATCTCGCAAATCTTTATCTTCATTTACTAAGTAATATGAAAATTTAAGTAGTTCATCAATGATATTGATTAACTCATAAAATGACTCTGGGTAACCCCTCTGGTTATTAGAATATATAATGATATAGTTCATTTTTACTGTAAGGTTATTTTTTAATTTTTTCAGATCGGAAGATCTTTTTTTAACTCTATCACTGACCTCTTTACTAACATCATAATTACCATGAATTAATTTATAAATATCAACTCTTAACTTTATAGAACCTCTTTCTATTGTCTTTAACAATTCTGGAATAATCTCTAAAGATAACTCACCAAGAGCCTCTAAAATTATTTTGTCATGGTGACTTCTAATACTCGATTTGTAGGCAATCACCGCAATAAATACTGCCGCTATAGTAAATAAGCCACCTAAAAAACTACCAGCATTACCAAACTTGCTCGCTAATCCCATAGGGTCAATAAAAATTACAACTGTGCCAGCAATACCGATAGCTATTACAGCGATCCAAAAATAAACTTCCCAGTAAGGTGATTTTAAATCGTCCATGTATTTATCTAGCTTTTTAAGCATTTCATTGAATCCATTTTTACAATTGCGTATCTATATAACATTCGGCTGTACGCAAAGTCTATGAATTTCAGGCATAAAAAAGGCCGACATCCGATGTCAGCCTTTTTTAGGATTTGAAGTTTTTAACTATAAAATAGTCACTTTAAAGATAGTCCCTTTTATGGGGTTTGCAAATTTATTATTCAATACTTAATAGCGCGGCCATGATTGTTTGGCGTTCGCCTGGCGGTAGTGCTTTATAATTATTTGCCCAGCGCTGGGCTTTTCGCTGTATACGCTGACGATCGGTAAAATTATCACCCGCATAGGTATGATAATGCACGTCACCTGGTTGGTAGTTAAGCCATATTGTTTCAGTACGAACGCCGCCGCGTGTCATGGCTTGAAAGTCTTTTCGCCACCAATCTTTTAGCATTTCGTTATAAAGTGAGTTGGCGTAACCCGATATTATAATTTTAACGTCATCTGGGTTTTGCTGTTTTGCTGCTGTTAGTAAACGCTGGTGATCGGCCTCTGTCAGTTCGTGTTCATAACGGGCGTTACTGGTTCGGGTTTCTGGCATGTATGGCGGATCAAGATAAAGCTGTGTTTTGCAAAATGGCTTAAAGTTTTCTAAGTACTCTATGGCACAGCCGCAAATTTTGTTTTCTGGTACCACATAGTTAAATTTGTCTAGCATGGTTTGTGACTTATCAATCACCACGTTATATTTAGCCGGCGCTTTCTTTTTGAATACAACACCAGTCCCTAAGAATAGTTCGCCGTAAAATTCATGCGGAGCCATTACATTAATAATTGCCTGATAAACACCACTACCACCTTTAGCGCCTAAATAGCTTTCGTGTTCTGATTTATTTGTCATTTGTATTCCTTAGCTGCTGGCATAGCTAAATTTATCTATTGTGGCCAACACAGTTAAATTTAACTATGCGACCAGGTGGCATAGTTAAATTTGTCTGTACTCGAGTGATAGTACTTCATAGTTAAAAATGGCTGTGCTTCAGTTAATCTGATTCTTTCTTTGGTTTAACAACTGAATGATAAATCCAGTTGCGGCGTTTTACTGTTGGCTTCATGCTTGCGCCCCAATTAATAAACTTGGGCGTTTAAATAACAGCGCGGTGTTTTGTAATTTATCTATAGTCATTGTGCGGCCATCGATGGCGGTTACTTTTACCCGTTTAATTGGGTTTTGCTCTATCACGACTTGGTAACGGGGGTTGGCACATATATTTTTAATACAACGGGCACCGTGTTTGGCTGAGCAACCAAACTCACGGCCTAGTAATAGGTCGTTGTAAAAGAGCCCTGTTGATAGCATTTTTTCTGCTGCTGAGTGAGTATTCATAATGTCACCTGTTGTTTTGGTTGTGGTCTGTTAGTTACTGCAAATACGTTGGCGTTAGGTTCTTGTTGGTAGCCGGTGCAAATTTCGGTAGCAAATACGCTGTTATTGGTTTTACTGCACTGGCCGTATTGGGTTTTAGGCGCTGGCTTATCGAATTTTGTAATAAACGGGCTGTGCTGATCCTCTGCATAACCTTTTGGGCAAAACGCCTGACAACTAATGCATGCCTTTGGCATATCTACTTTTGAGATTTGAATAGTCATGTTTTCTCCTACGCCAGTTGATCCAGTGCCCACCAGTCGTTATCACTAACTGCTGATGCGCTGCCGTTGTTTACTAAAATTGCTAAGTCCCAATCGCCAATGGTGATTAAGCCTCTATTATTTCGTGTTGGAATAAGTGTTGTGCGTCCGTCTATCTCTGCATGCTTATAAACTTGCGCTATAAATTCGCGGGCTTTGTTCCAATCTTCATCGGTGACTAACCAACGGCCATCTTTTAAGCTGTTAGTTTTGGCTGTTGCCTCGATCGCTAAACGTTTTTCATGCTTAAGTTGCGCTGCGTCGTCTAAAACTTGTAATTGGCCGTCTCTAATTTGGTAAATTTGGCCGTTTGTCGCGATCCTTTTCCCGCTATTTAGATCCTTTATTAGATCATCAAGGTCATTTTTTGAAGAGCCCACCATATCGAGTAACAACTCGGCGCTAGAGCCCACGGCTATAGGCGTACAGTTATTACCACTAGACCAAGATAGGTCGGCTGCGCCGACGTTGGTGCTAGCCTTAGCTGCGAGTTTTTCTGCTGTGCCCTTGAGTTGCCTTGTCCATTCGATAAGGCGAGTTTTTAAGCTGGTTAAATCTGTTACGTTATGCACGTTGTTAAACAAACGTGTAAGTACGGCCTTGTAATCAATGTTAGTCACAACACCTTTAATGCGGCGCACTACTTCGGCGTAGTCGTTGCCCATTGGGGTGTCTTCGTACATTGATTTAAAGTTAGCGGCGCGGCCAATACACATGCCGCCCTGTAGTTTTACGTAGTCTTTCCAGTTAGCGGTATCGGCAGCATGGCGAATAGGCTCTATGATTTCGTCTTTTACAGCGGTGCGCATGCGTCGCAATTCACGATAAACGGTGACGCTTGGTGAGCCCTGAAACTGAAATTGTCGAATATTCCACGTGCTCGCCCAGGCTAAAACGGGGTTAGCCTGTTCTTGCAGGTTCTCGCCTGTTTCAGCGTCTATGTGATCGGTCAGCATATAACCATCAATATTTTTACTGATGTATTTAGCAATGTAGGCCGCTGCACTACCCTTGCTTTTGTCGAGCTTTACAGCGTCAAAGCGTGGGCTGAATGTACGGTAAAATTTGGTAGGCGCTTTATGGTTTTTCGCCTTAAACTTTTTAGGTTCTCTGTGTTCAGCTTTGGCTTTTTCGGCTTCTTCTTTATTGCGCTGTATAGCTACTTCGTTAGCCTTCTTTTTAGCAAAGCCCCAAGCGCTACGCTTTTGTTTATACAGCTTGAATAAGTGGGTTTTCTCGGTATGAGCACGATATTTAACACAGGCCTCAACCGTTTTTATATGTGTGCCGTGTGTGTTTATATCTACAAATTTGTTGAATACTTTGGCTCGAGTAAGCTCTGGGCCATAACGATCGTAAAGCTCGGTTTTGTCTTCTTGGATAAAGTACCACCGCAAAATAGCGTTAATTTCTTGAAGCTTGTTTTTTGGCATGAAAAGCATCATGTGCCAATGCGGGCAGCCGTCAGCGTGCGGCTCAACTACACGCACACCAAAGTATTTAAGGTTGCGGCGGTTAAGCTTAGAACGGGCACGCGCCCATGTTGTAGTTAAATAATTTTGTGCGTCTTTAGGGGTTGAGCCGTCCCACGTACTTGCATTGGCATGAAAACGTGCAGGGCACGTAATGGTGTAAAACATAGCAACATAGCCCATTTCGTCGGCTAGTTCTTCGGTTTCACGAATGCGCAGCATTAACTCGTTACGGCGGTTAGCTGGGTTTGCCATGCCGCTTTTTACGGCTTCAATCAGGTCAATTACATCGCCGTCACTGCTTTGTAATTCCATCATTTCTAAGAACTGACGGCCACTGGCTTGGGCAAAGCTAAATTCACGCTGTGCTTGTTTTGATGAATATGGGCTAATACCACGGCGTTTAGGCTTTTTGCTTTTTTTGTCGTGGTAAAGGTCTTTACCCACTTGACCGGTGGCAATTTCAAGCAGCTCTAAAAACTGTTTGCGCAGGGTTTTTAATTGCCGTGCCCACCACTTGTCGCAGTGCATTTTAAGCAAGGCAATTTCAAAGCATGCTGGCGGTAGGTCATCTTCACGCATGTTATAAAACGGCACATTCACACCAAACGATTTAGCATGATCGGCTACTGCTTCATACGTAAGGCGTACTATTTTTTCATAGCTTAGGCGTTGGTGTTCTTCGCTTACATCAAGGGCAATTTGCACACATTCCATGGCAAGCGTGCCTGCGTGTTTTTTGGTTTTTTCAATACTGCTTAAAATATGCCACGGCAATGGCATATTTTGAGTAATACTAAACAGCACGCCAAAGCGTGGTTTTAACCTGGCAATAGTGCGGCGCAGCCATGTATTTGCACGGAACTGGCTACCCGCTTTTTTTTGGTTATAACGATCAATGTACTTACGAGCCATGCGACTTTGCAAAGGCACAGGAACGCTTTGTAAACCACGCGCTAAAAAGTTGCGGTCGTCGATATCGTTAATAGACGAAATTAAGCCCTTAGCTATACCAGATAGTCTAAGGGCATCAAGATCGAGCGGTCTAGGGTTAGCCATTTATTAATTAAGCTCGATTAACTCAGGTTCGCCGTGAACTTGGGCGGCATCTAATGCCATCGCCATTTGGTCGAACACTGGCGCGAATTCAATATGCTCGTCTGCAATTAACTTAATCACAGGCATAAAGTCAGTGAGGCAGTTTTCGCATTCCATAAGCATGACAACTGTTGGACGTTTGGCTAAATTACGAATCGTAAAATTAGCTTGGTCTACAGCATGTAAAACGATATTGCGTAGTAATTGCTGATTTTTAGATAGATCTTGGTCTTTGATAGTGTTCATTTTTCAGTAGTCCTTGGGGGTTAAATTAGTGTGTGTTTTTTAACAGATGCGCTGTTTTGGGTGTAGTTTCATTACTTCACTACTCCAAGCGCTGAGAATATTTTGCGAAATTCGTCGGTTCTATTACCTAGGTAAGTAATGAAACAGCCTTTTGGGGCGCCTTTTTTAATGTTGCCTTGTGGGTCGTTAAAGTGTGTACGGCCATCAATAAAACAGCTTAAACCTGCATTTAATAACTTTTGACACCATGCCTCTGAGCTATTAACAAAGGTGATGTTCATTGCTTCTTTAAAGTTACCTTGTGCATACTGATCTAAGTAGTAGTCAATCCAATCGCCGTTGCTGGCTATGTTTTCAGTAATGCAGTGGCCGCGATACTTATGATAGCTCGGGTCGTTACATGTTTTTTTAACGCACTTTGGTTTACAAGCCAGCTCACCTTTATTGAATGGGTGATTTAACCAAACAGTATTAGCTATCCAATTTCGTGTTAATGCATCGTCTTCTTTCGTTAAGTAACACGTTGCTTTTACTGACTTGTTAGCCACTGCACAACTTGCAGGGTCTAAATCAATAACCGGAAACATTTGGTGCACATACTTCAAAACTTTAGCGGGCGTGTAAAACTCAACATTGCCACTGTCTTGATTGATTAACTGATCGGGAGTCATGGCTAATCCTTAATGTGTTTGTGAATCAGTTTTTGACTTTTCAACTAAATGCGGAATAACATCAAACTTGGGCTGGGTTCTTTCAAACTTTTCGGGCATTAATACATTGGCATCGTCAAACGCCGCTACAATACTTTGCAAGGCTAAAAGTGCTTTGTGTACGGCATTACGCTCTTGGATATTAAATTTATAAAAGCTCATTTCTACATGACGCTGTTTAAGCCCCGCAGCAAAACAAACTATTTTTCGTTGTTGGTCATTTAAAACAGCATTAAACACGTAACCTGGTGTACGCGTTGTATCGCTCATTAATGCTTTAATTTCGGCTAGACCTTTTGGTATGTGCCGCCCTTCTGCTACTTTGAGTGGTGCTGGTTGTTTGCTATCAGCTGATTTAACAAGTGCTTGTGCCATGATTAACTCCTAGTTGTTTACTTGCTGTTGGTGCTGGGTTCTAAACGCTATTAGCTCGTTAATGCGGTAGTAATTGCTTTTGCCGAATTGCACTGGTTTTGGGAAGCCATCAAACTTACTAAGTTTCCAAAACTTGGCGTGGGCACAACCCATAACTTCCATTGCTTCGCGGGTGTTTACTAGGCGGTCTTTTTGCTCTTCAAGCTCAGCGCGTAGTTGATTATTTTCTTGCAGTAGTGCAAACAACACCGCTTTTGCGTCTGGGTGAATATCTAATAAGATGATTTGTTGTTCAGTGCTCATGCTGCATCTTCCTTGTTTGCTTTTTGATGATCGGCCAGTAAATCGTTTACCGATACCTCACCGTTAGTTAGTTCTGAAATACGTGGAATGTACTTCGCTGGAGCTTGTCCGTGGCGGCTAACCCAGTGATGCACAACGGATTGCTTAGTACCTAGTACTGTAGCGAGCTTGGTTTGCCCACCAATTATTTTTACTGCTTTATCTATGGCTGACATTTTAATCTCCACTAGCTGCTAACCACTTTTTTCTATAATACGATCCATTCCATTAGCTTGTAAACCACTTTAGGTTGTATTTTTAAAAATAAAACCAATAATAGCGATTTGACCAAAACCACTTAAAGTTGTGATAATCTTCCGAACAGATAATTAAAGCGTTTTAATCGAACAACTTTTGGAGATAATATGGACATTGCAAATCGCGTCAGAGAGCAGAGGAAAGCTCTATCTTTAACTCAGTATCAATTAGCCGAACAAGTTGGTGTCGCGCAAAATTCAATACAAAAACTAGAAAGTGGGGAAACCAAAAACCCACGAAATATTGAAGCGCTTGCTAGAGCATTAAAGTGTACACCGGAATATTTGCGATTTGGCATTGGTGACAGCAAAGACATCAACAGCAATGTATCAGCAGGCCCATCAATCAAAGCTACTGCCCCGCTTATCAGCTGGGTGCAAGCCGGTGCTTGGTCAGAAATAAGTGAAATTAAAGCGTATGACGCAGAGCGTTATATGTGCCCTGTTAATTGCAGTGATCTAACCTTTGTTTTAAAGGTACAAGGTGTGAGCATGGAGCCAAAGTTTTATGAAGGTGATTTGATTTTTGTAGATCCTGAAGCCGAATGCATACACGGTTCATACGTAGTAGCCCGCCTAGACGACGATAACCAAGCTACATTTAAACAGCTCATTATCGAAGGTGGCCACAAATTCCTAAAAGCCGCCAACCCCAACTGGCCAGAGCAGCTAATCCCAATCAATGGGAATTGTACGTTGGTTGGTAAGGTAATCTTTACGGGTAAGTCAGTGTGAAAAGTGATTAACTAGAAAAACCCGCAATGTCCGGGTTTTTAACATGCCAATTAACTGATTAAAATTTAGGCCAATCCCAATCTAAATATTGCTGTAATTGCGTACCTAGCTCTTCGGATGCATTAGGATCAACTAGATTAGAATGATAAGGATAGTATTTACCTGGCATAATTTTTTCAAAATCATTTACTTGATATGGATTGAAATTAGGTAATTCACCTATGGTTTCAAAATCTGTATTAATTGTTTTCAACCAAGTTACCATTACAACTTTTGCACCCGTTTTTTCAATATACTTTCTTGCAGTATCTATTGACCAACCTTTTGTACAAATATCATCAATTAATAAAACCGTTTTGCCTCTTTGTAATGGTGGATTTTTATAGGATTTTCCATAATTTTTAGTTGGCAATTTATTTAACTTTATTGTATTTAATTGATTGTGATAATCTATTTTAATCCCTTGATTCCTAGCAGTTTGCGACTTCAAAGCATCTTTGTGTCGTACTACCAAATCATGTAAGTAACCTTTGTTGAAACATTTCCCAAATGTCATAAGATCATCATTCATTTTATCATTACCAGAGCCAACCTTATGACCAGGGTAAGAGGCTATAAAGTCAATACTTTTATAAATACCTGTAAAATACATGCTCGTCACTAAAGCCCCCAACCAAAAGTCGACATTACCTTGACCAAATTTAGCTGCAGCTCGGGCATTTTCTGAATACTTTTTAAATTGAGGCTTGTATGTACTGAAAGGAGCAAGAGCATAATACTCAAACCCTTTATCATTAATTTCAAAGCTCCAGAAGTGTGTCCGTAAACATAGGGTATCTATAAACCTAGCCAGCTCTTTTGGCTCATGAAACTCAAAGCCATAATCTAAGTTATTACTATACCAAGTTGCACGAAGAAATAGAATTTTACCATTCACTGCTGTTCGCATATCATTAATGCTACTGCCTATATATACCACCTCATTAGATTTCCAGTTCATTTCTTTTAAGACGTATTCAGTAGCAGCTGACTGAGGCTTATTAGGTACCTTATGATCTCTTTGTCGAGTGAAAATGACCAGGTTATTAAAATGACTTTCAAGTGCTTCGAACAGGCACTTTTTATTACCATCCTTGTCTGTAATTGTCCAAGCACGGTTCGCAAGCAGTACAGGAGTAATTCCCCTTAACTTAAGAAAAGCTACTAACTTTTCTACTTCTGAAAATATTTCTTTTTTATAATTCTCAGTGCTTAGAAGTGTATCTTCAACACTTAAGATTACACCCTTCAATCGCTTAGCTTCCATATCTTATCCTTATAAGTCCATTGACAATTGGTTTTCTTTTTTTGTTACGAGTATTGATTCTCTGCTTTTTGGTTCTTGTAAAAACTCAATTAGTTTATTCGTGTTTTGTGGAATATAAAAAGTCGCTCCCTTTTTATATGCTTCTATAAGTTGGATTTCCTCAGTCTGTAAATCTGATGAGTATAAATAAGGCATCACAAGAAACTTCCCATACCTTTTTGCAAAATTAACTGTGTGGGCTGTCCCGCTTTTAATTTTCCATTCAACAGGGACTGTTATAGTTGACAGAGCCGCTTGAATACGGTTCCTTCGGATAAAATTGTTTGCACTATAACTTTGGTCTGTAAGATATTCTGTTACGATTGCACCGCCATTTTCAACTATTTGAGATCTAATCTTTTCAGATCCTCTTGGATAGTTACTCTCAACCCCTGTGCCCAAAACAGCAATGGTCGGCAATTCATATCTAATAGATTCTAGATGTGCCTTTTGGTCTATCCCATCTGCAAGACCACTAATTGAAACCAAATCTTGGCCAACCATAGATGCAATAATATACTTTGTTAACCAAATTCCATCCTCAGAAGCTTTACGACTCCCAACTATCGCTACTGATTTTTTATGTAATATTCTGTAATCCCCTTCGACAAATAACCACATAGGAGGCTCAGGGATAGTTTTTAATTGTTGTGGAAAATAGTCTTGTTCATAGAACCAGATGCTAATGTTTCTTTTTGTATAATTTCTTGCAAGCTCAACTCCTTTAGCCCACAAATCAAGTTTATACTGCATCCATTGTTCAGTATTCGCTTTAATCGAATCATCTAATTTATGGCTAAGCTTATTTTCAAAATAATTAATATCTTCCGTTTTAATTAACTCTCTAAAGCTAGCTTTTTGCTCTGCAATTTTATACAGTGTCTTAAAACCTACACCACAAATAGATTGTAGTGCTAAAAATGCTACTGTTTCATGTTTCCAATATTCAAGCTCTTTATCCATTTTTTTACCTTGCTATAGAACCAAGCTGGCACCCTGTAAAAACAAGGTGCTTATCGTATTACGCAAAACCTATTATTTGAAATATTAGGCGATTAAATTAAAAACAATCTAAAGTTTGCTTATCTTTAGAGCATAATATCTTGTAGTTACATAAATCTACGCTCTATTTGTCGAACTAGCTTAGCCATCATGATCCCATAGCCCATTCCATCCTTCAGCCTGTTTTTTCGGTAATATCCCATTATGTGATAAACAAACGAAAACAGGTTCTATAGACACAACAGCCATGTAGCCCGCCTCAGGAGAATTATCCCCCTCTACTAACGATTCTGTTACAACACCTAATGTAAAGTTCCACTCAATTAAACAAGGGCCTCCACTGAACCCTCCTCGGGCAATAGAAGAAACTATAAAGTGAGGGTGCCCACCAGTATACTTATCTATGATTGTGTTAACTTCAGCACGTGTAGCAATCAATTTCGGTTCTTTTGAGAATGGTATAGGTGGATAACCCATCACTAAAACTTCAGCTAAACAAAACGCTTCGTCATTTATCCAGTCATCAAGATGCGAACCTAGCGGTACCACTGCACAATTTAAACCTTCAACAACTAGCGCAGCAATATCAACAGAGCGATCAGGATGAAATAAAGGGCCTTTCACTAGCTTACCTTTACCTGGACCTAGTTCTTTATAAGAATTGTTTTCAATATCACCAATAGAACCATCGCTAGGGTCAAGAAAACCACGGCCGACAGTATTCGCAATTTCTAAAATTTTGTTGTCTTCGACTACATGACGCGCAGTAACAAATACCCCTTCCCCTACGTGGAATGCTGTTCCTATAGATTGATTACCATTAGGTAGCTCAACGCTAACATAAACTACTGCAGACGCATATTTTTCAAACAAAGTGCGAGAACTAAGTGACGCCATATGTACTATTCCTTTTAATAACAAGAAGTCAAATTTTTAATTCAGACACTATAATGCCACGCTAATTTATATAGTTTTAACAAATTACTTTAGATATTACTATCGCTAAGTTTCTTATTATCTTGAAATAAAGTAGATTGGTTAAATATGCGCTTCATTCATTATTTCAAATACAGAAAACAAAACTTGAACACCTACTCAGCTACTCAGCTACTCAGCTACTATATATTGAATCAATCACCATATTCTGTCACAAGTTTTAACGGCCGAGTTAACTCTTATTAAATTCATTTCCTATATTTATCAGCTGACAATAAAGCTCGTAACCTTCAGATTACTCTTTTATCCAATAAAGTTTGTTATATACAGCCATTACCCCGCGCATTGTTTGGCCTAGCATTTTTTCGGTTACATGTGGTGCAACACTGTTTTCGCTAAATAGTGTTGATATTGAGCGACAGGCGTCATCTGGTAAGAATTTAGGCATTTCGTATTGTTCAAACAGGTGATTCCACATTCGTCAGCAATAAGGGTTAATGCTGTGGGTAGTCATTGGTTTACTGCCAGGTATTAAATACCCGTTACAGCCATATACCATGGTAAGAGTTTCTAAAATGCTCCCATTAGGCTAAGCAAACATCTAATTACCGATCCCACGGTTATATAAATTAGTTAACCACCTGTATCTTGTTAAGTTATTTTCGGGTGTGGCTTTTAAACTTTCTATTTGTATCCATAGCTTTGTTATTTCATAAAAGAGCCATGAATTTGCTACCCGTTATTTTGACAGTCGTTTCATCTATCTTTTTTAAGGCCTTACTATTTAAGTCTATTAATTGAGCTTTAATTTTAAAAGTAGCTATTTGTTTTTTTTTATCGATATCTACAACGCTCAATTGTGCATAAGTTGCATGGTTTGATGAGCGAATAAATGTTTGCTCATTCAACTCCGCAAAAACATCAAAATTAGTGTTGTTTTTTGACTCAGAAAAAAGTTCAGTCCCTTTTTTAATATCCTTTTTTTTAATCGCAAATGAATAGTGGTTTTGTGGGTTTTCTCCAAATGAAACAACAACTGATTTATCTGTCCCTTGAATGAAATTAAATGCGGTTACTTCTGTATATTTGTGTGTTTCTTCATCTGAGCAACCGAATAAAAATACTGCAAATCCTACCGCTAAAATCCATATTTTTGTATTCATCCTAGCTACCTTACTTGTCCCTAATTTATTTAATATAGTAAAAATAAGCGGTAATTCAAATTGCCCTGATCAACTTATACGATTAATGGTAATTATACGTTATTTTGTAAAGTTGTATTTTCTGATAAGTCGTTTTAATTTTCCAAATGCCAGTCATAAAAAACCCGCTAAATGCGGGATTTAAATCATAACTAGTTAAAATGAAATAACTCTCTATGTCTTGATAAATATTTGAAATGTTCTTTCTCGAGACCATTGATTTTCATCTTATTATTTATTCCTAGCTTTATGAGTGTATCAGCACACAAAAACTCTTTGATGAGAATCTGTCCATTATCATCGAAGGATATTAAGCCCTTATCAAATAGTTTATCCGCAGTTGGCGCTAGAGCTAGCCCATTAAACTTATCAACTTTTTCCACAGAGTTAGAATGTTGCCAAGGCAAAATATGTGAAGCTATTAAAAGTTGTCTATATCTTACATTCGTTAATGCACAAGAATCTTTCCAGTACTTCATTACTTCTTCTCGAAATACTCCCTGCCCAACCCTTGCTTTTACTATAGCTTCTCTTTCAGACCCTTCAGGTATATTCGCGCCAACACTTGTCGCTATTCCATCATGAATTTTAAGCGCTTCTTCACCAATTAAATCTAGCAAGAAGCCACCTGCAGAATTAGGCAGTCTAACCATATAATTCTGAGCGACGGTATATGTTTTAGTAAATAACTTTGGCTGACAGTAGCCGTTAAATAAAGGAACGAAGTCTTCTTTGAACTCGCTATTTGGTATTGGTGTTTTAAGTGTAACTAACTCAATATCAACTCTATAACCACTTTCTTTCCACTGTACAAAACTTCTATTTTCTGGTCTAGGTGAGGCATAAGCATTAGATTTAGCTATTGCGACATGAATAATTGAACCTTTGTAATTACAGAAAATCACATCGCCTTTACGTATATTTGGAACCGCTTTCCATCCTGCATCTATAACTGTATTACCTTTTTCATTAACTGTACTTTCTGGAGCCCATAAAAATTTATACTCAGCGACTTCTTTAAATGAAGTGCCTATATTAACCCAATAATAAGCATTGCATATTTGTGGTAAAGACAAGAATGGATCAGCAGCTACAACATCAAAGCCGAGTAATTCTAAGTTGGGTTTAATATACTTATTTACTCCGCTTGTTTTGCTCAGTTTTTCTTTAAATTCATAGTGATAAGCAGCTTGAAAAATCGGCTTACATTCATAACTCTGACCTTCAAAATGAATAAAATAATCAAATTGCTGACGTGTTGATTTTCTTAATCCAAACTTTTTAAAAAATTGCTCTCTACCGAGATTTTTATAATCATTTATAGCTAATAAAATATACTTTGCGTTAGTAACTTCTTTCATTAATACAGTCTTTGTTTTTTTGTAGTTTGTACCATACTAAGTTAAACGCTTTTAGCTGAAAAGTACTTTAGCTTAGAAAGCTTGTGATGGAGTTTAAGTTTGAATCCATTAGAGTTAATTATTGATTTAAAACATCAAAGTTCTAAAATAACAGCTCCAGCCTTTGGCTATCGCTCTTTTCAGCCAAACTAATTTTTAACAAGCTCATTCTCTATCGCTATATTTATTAGCTTACAATAAAGCTCGTACCCTTCTGCTTGCTCTTTTATCCAATCGTGTTTGTTGTATACCGCCATTACTCCACGCATTGTATGACCTAGCATTTTTTCGGTTACGTGCGGTGCTACACCGTTTTCACTTAGTAGCGTTGATATTGATCGGCGGGCATCATGCGGTAAGAACTTAGGCATTTTGTATTTTTCAAATAGGTGACCCCACATTCTGCAGCAATACTTGTTAACGCTGTGGGTGGTCATTGGCTTATTTGGCTTACTGCCTGGTATTAAATACCCGCTGCGGCCATATATCATAGCAAGGTTGTCTAGAATGGTTTTCATTTTGGTTGATATTGGCCTGCGTACTGCTTTATTGGTTTTTGAGTTTTCAGGCGGTACTGTCCAAGTGTTATTTTCAAAATCAAAATGCTCCCACTTTGCTAAACGAACCTCTGATTGCCGCGCACCAGTTATATATATTAGTTGCAAACAAGCTTTGGTTGCTGGAGTCGCTTTTGATCTCTCAATTTGTATCCATAGTTTTGCAATTTCGTCAAAGCGCATTACTCGCTGGCCTATCGATGATTGCTCACCTACATCATTTACTTTTAGTGTTAGTACTGGGTTAAATGGTTTTACATCACCGCGTTTTTCAGCCCAGCCAATTATGGATTTTATGCGCACTAATATTGTGCCCGCTGTTTTTGCACTACCCTGCGCTTTTACATCATCAAAATATTTTATCCAATCTTTGATGGTCATTAAATCAAGTGGTTTGGCTTCATCATTTAAAAATGGCAAAACCCATTTGCTGACTTGATGTGTATAAAGTATTTGTGTTTTTTCTTTTAGGTCTGGTACTTTTTTTTCAACCCAATCGGCTGCAACCTTTGCCATTGTAGGTAAACCTTTAGCTTCGTTGCGCATAAGCTTTAACTCTATGCGTGGGTCTTTTCCTTGGCTGAGCCAGTTTTGAAAATGGGGTATGTAGTCTTGTGCTTTTTTAATGGTTAAACCAGGATAACGGCCAAGCGAGATAATGACCTGCTTGCCATCAACACGACAACGGTATTGCCATGTGATTGTGCCTTTAGCTGATACCCTTACACTTAAACTATCTCTGTGCGATAATACGCAAGGTGTTTGATTTTTATCTAGCAGCTTTCTTAATTTGGTGTCGCTGATCGCCATTTAATTTTTTATACACAGTTAGCAAAAAATTTATACACGATACTATACACACAATGCGCAGATTGCAACATACTCGAAAATACAAGAACAAATGAAAGTGCAGTAAAAACCCGCATAAATAAAGGGCTAAGAGACAGAATGAGCGAACCAACATATTACGAAAACCAACCTACGATATACTGGCACGATTATGAGACCTGGGGGGCGAGTCCGCAAAAGGATAAGCCGAGCCAGTTTGCGGGTGTTCGTACTGATCTTGATTTAAACATTATTGGTGAGCCGCTGATTGAATATTGCAAACCTGTAGCTGATTATTTACCGCATCCTGAGGCATGTTTGATCACCGGTATTACTCCGCAAGTGGCGATGCAAAAAGGTTTAGTTGAGGCTGACTTTATTGCCAAAATTCATGCTGAGTTTAGCGTGCCAAATACCTGCGTGGCCGGTTATAACAGCATTCGTTTTGATGATGAAGTAAGTCGTTACAGCTTTTATCGTAACTTTTACGACCCTTACGAACGCGAATACAAAAACAATAACAGCCGCTGGGATATTATAGATTTAGTGCGTGCTTGTTATGCACTGCGCCCTGAAGGTATTGAATGGCCGTTAAAAGAAGATGGTAGCCCAAGCTTTAAGTTGGAACATTTAACCGTTGCTAACGGCATTGAACACGCTGCGGCACATGATGCACTAAGCGATGTAACCGCGACGATTGCTTTGGCTAAACTAATAAAAGAAAAACAGCCAAAACTGTATAACTTCTTTTTTAGTTTGCGCGGTAAAAAAGCCTTAGCTGAGTTAGTTGATGTGTTTAATATGACGCCGCTGGTGCATACTTCATCACGTATTCCTGCTACCCAAGGCTGTACCAGTTGGATTGCGCCAATGAGCTTTCATCCGACTAATAAAAATGCAGTAGTGTGTTTTAACTTAACCGAAGATCCGCAGGTATTACTCGATTTATCAATTGAAGAGTTGCGCACCCGCCTTTATACCAAGCGCAGTGAGCTTGCCGATGATGAACTGCCTGTTGGTTTAAAACTGGTACATTTAAATAAATGCCCTATTTTAGCGCCTGCTAAAACCTTATTACCTGAAAACGCCGCCCGCTTAGGCATTGACCGCGAGCAGTGTTTAAAAAATCTTGCGATTTTAAAAGCCAACCCAAGTCTTCGCGATAAAGTCACTGAAGTATTTAACGATAAGCCCGATTACGGTAAAACCACCAATACTGATTACATGTTATACGACGGCTTCACCAGTCATGCTGATAAAGCTAAATTTGCCATTATCCGTGATGCCAGCCCTGAGCAATTAGCGGGTATGAAGTTGGATTTTGAAGATAAAAAGTTTGATAACTTATTGTTTAAATACCGTGCCCGTAATTGGCCGCAATCGCTTAATCAAGATGAACTTGATCAGTGGCGTCAATATTGCCAAAACAAATTAATGCATGGTGAAGATCAACCATCGATCAGCGCACAAGATTTTATGGTTACGCTAGAAAATCTCGCCCATGAACATGACGATAATGAAAAAAATCTGACTATTCTAAAAGCGCTTTATAACTACGCGCAAAGTATGTAGTTTGCAGAGATTTAAAGCCGCGAGTAGAGTTATTCGCGGCTTTTTACTTTAAAATTCAAACTCTAGGGCAAGGCGAAAACTATGATCTTTACCTTGTTGGCTCAGCTCGGTCACAAATCCTGCTTCCCACTTTAGTTGTCGCTTCGCTGAAAATCGATGCAGGCCAATAAAACCAGGGCCAATACCAAAGAAGTCTTCTCCGGCGTATAGCTCTAATGCAGGCTGAAACTCAGAGCGAAAACGATAACGATACTGTGCGCGAAACTCAGTTTCCCATTCGTTTTTAATATCACCGCCCCACTCGTAGACTAAAAATGCATTCATGGTGAGGCTAGTACGACCAAATTCTTTTTCCCATAAAAAGCCCGTTGTGGCTTCATAACTATCTTTGCCTTCTTGCTTCTCAAGTTCAAATAAGGCGCCCCAATCAGCCCACAGCCGCCCTTGCTCAACCAACTGCCAACGTAGTTCTAGTTCGTAGGCTGAGAAGCCAAAGTTACCGTCGTCATCACGCTCTCCAACTGCATAACCTTCCAAACTCATAGTGTCGTTGAACGAGCCACCTAAGCCAATTCGTTGGGCTAAAATATTGCCCTTATCTGTTTGATGAGAGATCAAACGCCATTCAAATTCGCGCTCAAATGGTAATACGTAAGGGTGGTAAACTTTATCTACGACTATTCCATCGGCTCGCACATTAAACGATGCCATGAACAAAAGCGAAGTTAAGCACCACGCGAGAATAAATCTCATGATGGCTCCTTTTGAGAAAATTGCCGAGTAAATACTATACTGGTGCCAATAAAGGCTAAAACCGCCACTAGATAAAGCCATAATGCAGTTTTGCTTGGCGTTGCTTCATAGCCGACTAAGGCTTTGAGTACACGGCCTAACTCTGAGTTTTCGACTAGCACTGCACGCCAATCAAAGTAGTTGGACGTAATATTGATCAAGTCAATTTGGCTGGCCAGATCTAATACTATCAGTAATTTTGCCGAGGCATTAAAAGCCAAAAACAACATCAGTGGATACACACCAAATCGTGCTCTAACACTATGCAGTAAAAATAATAGCAACACACCAAAACTACCACAGATCCCTATTCCCAAAGATGTCCCTATAAGCAAAGGTTTTGATGTGTCGGTGTTATGCCAAAAACCAACCAGATAAATAAAATAGTGACTCAAATACAGCGCCATAACCGCAACTATTGCAAGCAATGCGAATAAACGCCGCTGTTTACAACTTACTAGTGACGCAACATACACAATGACACACAATAGCATTTGACTAAACTCAAGGCCGCGATGATCAAATAACTGGCTCAACCAAGCGGCACTTTGTACATAAATAATACTACAAAGCAGCCCAACAAAAGCGGTCACTATCAGCACGCGCTGGTTTAGCTTTTGCAATGACTGTAACAGCACGAGTAAAATTACGACTGGTAACAGCTGATTTATACTCATCAATAAACTAGTTATCAGCATCAGTCTTTCCTTCTACTAATACTGCCCCACGGGCTGTGTTAGGTGAAAACTCGCCAAAAAACTCATAACGCCCAGGGCTCAGTGGCCCGATATAAATCACACTACTACGATTAGGATACAGTACTTTTTCTCGATTTAAATCAAAACTGTCAAACTCTTCTGGCGTACTATCTTGATTTTCAATTAAAAGTTTTAGTTTAGTATTGGCCGGAACAATGATCTCCGCGGGATAAAAAAGGTGATCTTTTAAAATTAATTTATATTCTTTAGCAAAACACGAAAATGGTAATACGCTAAATAGCAGCAGGCTGATAAACCCTAACCAGTTATTCACTCTCTGCTCCTTGCATAAATTCTACTCGTACTTGTAAGCCGCCTAATTCACTGTCGGCTAAAGAAATACTTGCATCATAAATTGTTACTATATGTTCAACTATCGCCATACCTAATCCGGCACCTTGCTCTCCAGAGGGGTGTTTATCACCTCCAACACGGTAAAAACGGTTAAAAATTCGTGCTTTATGGGCATCATCAATGCCAGGACCTGAGTCATCAATCTGCCAACCATACGCATCTTGCTGATTGCTTAAGCGGATCACTATATTGCCACCACTGGGCGTATATTTTATGGCGTTACTTAATAAATTACTAAATAAGGTTGCCAAGGTAAATTGGTCACCATTAATAACATAATCATCGCCTTCAATACTGATCATATGTTGTTTTGCATCAAGTCGTTCGTATAGCTGTGCAACCACTTGTTGACTGACCTCTAGCACTGAAATTGGGCTAAATTGTGCCTGCCATTGCTCTGGATAGGTGCGTCCCAAAATCAACATTTGCTCAACAATATTACTAAGTTTATCGATACCTTGCGCCATTGCATCAAGTTCCAAGCAACCGTCACCTTGTGCGCGTAGATTATGAACATTTATTTTTAAACTACTCAACGGGGTGCGTAATTCGTGGGCAGCATCTGAGGCAAAAAAGCGCTCTCTTAAGTAGGCACTTTCTACACGTTTAAACAGATCATTTAACCGTGAGATCACCGGTTTAATTTCGTATTCGCTCACTTGCCAATTAATGGCAGTAAAGTCATTGGCTTGTCGCGTTTTTAATAATGTTGAAAGGCGTGTTAAGGGCCTCAATCCTTGTTTGACAAATAGACTGATCAACACCGCAAGCAGTGGCACACTCCAAAGCAAAGGTGTCATTGCTGACAAAATCATGGTCTCACTAAGTTCATAACGTTTACTCAGCGGCTCAGCCACCAGCACTTGTTTTGTATGCATGGTTAATCTGAATACTCGCATCCGCTGCCCGGCTAAATTTTCAACACTAAATCCATTCAGGCTTGGTTTTTGCGCCAGTTCAGCTAATGATTTAGACGCGCTAAGCAAATTGTTATCTTGCCAAATTTGAAACAGTAATCGAGTTAGATCACTTCTTAACACTGGCTTGTCGCTGTGTATAGGTTGCTCGATCAGTACATGAGCAATGGTTTGCAATTCGTTATCAAGTAGCAGCTCGGCCTGGCTCATACTTTCGCGGTAGCCTTTGCTGAATGCCAAAAAGCAAGTCAGGATCACCGTTGATAAAATAATCAGCGTTAATCTGCGTTTAATTGACACTAACGTTTACCAACCACATAACCTATGCCACGTAAGGTTTTAATTAGATCTTTAGGGAGCTTTTTACGTAGATGATGAATATGCACCTCAATAGTATTTGAACCTACTTCTTCGCCCCATTCATATAGTTTGCTCTCTAATTGTTGTTTGGACAATACGCGCCCTTGATTTTCAAAAAGCGCTTTTAGTAACATAAACTCTTTACGCGGCAGGTTTACCGGTTGCTGATCAAGTGTGACTGTAAAAGCGGAGGTATCCATTTCTACATTTGCTACATTAATAGTACTTGATTGCGCATGAGTTACGCGCCGACTAGCGACTCTTAAACGGGCAAATAATTCAGCAGGATCGAATGGCTTAGCTAAATAATCATCAGCACCTAAATCTAGCCCTTGTACTTTGTCGTCAATACTACCGCGTGCCGTTAAGATTACTACTGGTAAGTTAGGGCGATGCTTTTTGACGTGTTTTAATACATCAATGCCATCGCCATCAGGTAGTCCTAAATCAAGCACAAGTAATTCGATCTCGTCATTTTCGAGCCATTGCATGGCTGATTTTATACTAGCACAGTGCTCGACACTGTAACCTTGTTGGCGAAGTGAACGACATAATCCTTCAGCCACTAACTTATCATCTTCAACCAGTAGTAAATGCATATTATCTCTTTAGTTTCTTATCTACTTTTACCAATAACTGGGTGATCTCTTGCTGGCGGTATAAATCCGCTTTTGGCCTATCAGGGCGTGCCGGTGCCTGTTGAGCGGCAAGTAAATGTGTTTTTGCCTTTTTGTATTCTCTTTCGTCATACAAAAAGGCCGCGTATAAGTAATTACTATCGATACCGTTTGGATTAATAGCAAGCGCTTGGTTAAATAATTTACTCGCTTTGTCATCATCACCAAATCCAATTGGCCAACCCGGTACTTTACTGTAAAGGGTCGCTAAACTGGTGTAAGCAGAGCCTGATAACGCATTGGCATCAATTTCTATGGCTTGCTCTAACTGTGCTTTAGCATCTTTTGCTAACCCTAACGCACCTAAGCCGCCTTTTGCCCCAGCATAACTTGATAGCACAATACCATACCAAATATGGCTTTGTGCCTGATCATCATAGGTCTTTGCAAACCCAGCGGCCTGCTCTGATAACTCTTCAAATGCATTGAGCTGCGCTTTATCTACTAATTCATAATTCACAGTTGCCCAACTTGTTTGCACCTGAGTTAATTCGCTAGCAAGATCGGCATGCGCTGCGCTGGTTAAAAATATCCCAGTTAACAAGCAGCTAGTATAAAGTAGTTTAGTCATAGTCATTCACCTTTATCAATTTTATCTGCAAAAAAACTTTTAATTTTAGGAAGTTGTTTTGCAATTGCGTTATCTACTAAGGATGGAAAAGCACCATTTAGTTTGACAAATAAGCGTTCTGGAAAGCCAATGTAACTGCGTGAATTTCCAGATTTCAATAATGAAATGAGCGCATCTGCCACTTTATCAGGTGGATCCATTGTATTGCCTAAAGCTTTATTCATCGCGCGTACTTGCACTGAATTGATATTTGTATCAGTTGCTCTAGGTGCTAAATATAATATTTTTACATCACAGTGACTGAGTTCGCGGGCCAGCGCTTCGGTCATTCCTCGTAAACCAAATTTACTTGCGCAATATAAGGTTTGATAAGGGTAACCAATACTACCAAACGATGATCCCACATTAACAATTGAGCCTTTTTTAGCTAAAATTTGTGGTAAAAATAGTTGGCATAACTTAATTGGCACAGACAGATTAACGATCAGTAAGTCATCTATTTGCTGCTCCGTCATTTCACTAAAACCTTGCATCACATTAATGCCAGCGTTATTGATAAGCATTGTTGCACCGCCAAGTGATTTAGCATGTTCAAGTAGTTTTTGGCGAGTCTGTGCTGATGTTAAATCACCAATAAATATCTCACAGTCTTGGCCACACTTAACCTGTAATGCCTCTAGCTGTGCTTGTTGACGACCAACTAACAGTAAACGCCAGCCATGCTGAATCAACTTTAATGCCACGGCTTGACCAATTCCGCCTGTCGCACCTGTTAACACGCAAAGTGGACGGTTCATGCAGTTTGCTCCAAGTCGCTACTTGCAAACTGTGGATCTGTATCTAATTCACGAAAAATATTGCCATAAAACTTATAAAAACATTTAGCGGCATGCACAATCGCTTGTTGATCTGCAGGAGACTCTATTTTATTCATCAGATCTTCAAAAAACTTCACATGCTCAATATCCAAAGCCCCATGAGATGTTAAATAGCTAAATGCCTTTTTAGGTAATCCGGTCATATTGGCTATATTACTTGCCGCATTATCGGCTAACGCAATTGAAGTACCTTCGAGTACATGCACCATGCCAAAAAATGCCAATGGATTACCACGATTAATTGTATCGTAGGCATAAGCAACCATTAACTCGGTGGCAAATTTGGGAGCACTTTGACGTACTTGTTGTTTATCAAAACCACAGGCTGCAATATCATTGAGCACCCACTCTTGATGACCTATTTCTTCTTCTATATATTCTGCAACCGCCTCGCGGATCCACTCTTGTTCAGTCGATAATTTCGCGCCCACGGCCATCATTAATGGCACCGTATGTTTAACGTGATGATAGGCTTGAGCTAAAAATGAAGCATACTCAGTTGTGCTTACTTGCCCCTTGAATACTCGAGCTATGATCGGTGCAGCCAGTAAATACTCGCGTTCTGCTTGGGTTTGTGATTTTAATGTCTCGAAAAAATTGCTCATAATATTGCCTCACTGTACAGTGCTGTTAGTTGTGCATGATAATAGTTTGCTATTGCTTGGCGTTTAGGGCGGTTATTACTGGTTAATAATCCCCGCTCTGCAGTAAGTGGTTCAGCTAAGCGATGAAATGTTTTAATTTGGGCATATTCAGGTAATTGTGCGTTAATACCTCTACAATGCTCGGCTAATACCTCATCAGTCATATTTACTGATGCATAAATAAGTGCTACTAAATGCGCTTTACCTTCACCAAAGACAACAGCTTGTTGTACTTCACTGTTACTGAGTAGCAAAGATTCAGGCCACTCAGCGCTGATGTTGCGCCCAAAACTAGTAATAATTTGGTTTTTTAAACGCCCCTTAATAGTTAACCGACCTTGTTGTTGATCAACCAAATCACCGGTTGCATACCAACTCGTTTGATCATGGGGTTGTTGACCTAAATAGCCTAAAAATAAGGGTCCTTTAATAAATAGCTGCCCGTCTACCAGTTTGCTTTGCAAGTGATTTAACACCCGCCCTGCACACTCTATGTCATCATCATTTGGCGTGTTTAAGCTCACCACTGATGAAGCTTCAGATAAGCCATAACCTTGATAAACTGGTAACCCTAAACTACGCGCCACAGTGATCAATTCACTGCTGAGTACAGCGCCACCAACGGCAATAAATTTCAGGCTCTTTGGTACTGTCCATCCCTGCTTGGCAAACCAGACTAAACAGGTCAATAATTCTGGCACCAAAATAAGCGTATTCGGTTGCACACGATCAATGGCATTGATCAGTTGACTGGCATCATTTAATTTTGCCCCAGAGAAGCCTAATTCTGGCAGTGTCATAACATGCACTTCACCTGCGGCTAGTAACGGTGCAAAAACCCCTGCAATGTTTTCAAGTAATACTGGCAAAGGTAATAAACACAGATGTTTTGGCTGTTTTATCGCTATTTTTTTATGCAATGAGGTCGCCACTTGTAATTGACTTTGTAAAGATAAACACACTCCCTTTGGCTCACCGGTAGAGCCTGAAGTAAACGTCACTTTTTGGGTATCTGTAAAAAATGTTGTAGGGCTTGACGCGCTTACTTTATAGATATAAAGCGGGTAGCGGGTTAACACGCTCAAGGTCGCAATACATTCTAACCCGTCAAGTTCACAGGGGGTGTCGCTGATAAAATGCGAAACGCCGCTTTTATTCACGCTATTAGTTAGCTGTTGTGGGCTAAAAAAGGTCGGCAGCGGAATGCTTACTTGTTGTAACTCAATCAATGCAAAGTCAACAATTAACCAAGCAGGCGTATTGTCCATTACAAACGCCACGGCTGACATATCAAGCGCTTTAAAGTCGATAATTAACTCGGCCACTGCTTGCATCAGCGTCTGTTTACTGATCGGCTGCATTTGTTGGTCATGATGATCAACAATCACAGTATCAAGCGATGCGTGTGGTAGTTTCGATAAAAACCCCATTATGCCTCCAATTGCGATGCTAATTGGCAACTCGCTTGATGATAGTGCTGTTTAATATTAAACAAATGAGGTGTGTTTATTACGCAATCATGAGCAGCCGCTAAATCTACCACACACAGTGTTGGTTTATTTTCATAATAAGTCCCCCAATCTGCTGGGTTATCAAGTGCCTGACTATTGGCTAATGCAATTTCAGTGCAATTAACTGAGAGCATTTTTAATAATGCTCTAACCTTTGCAGTGGCACAAAATACCAAACGTTTTGCGCCAATTTGATAAAGTGCTTCATTCATTAGTACAAAATGAGCGAGAGTCGCTTTGCGATTTGTTGAACATAAATTACCAAGCTCGTAAATATCTTCCCTCGGTACATCAACAAAGTATTCAATCGGCTCTGGTAAGTATTGCTCGATAAAAAGTGATTGAGTAGCAGCTCTAAGTCCCAGCGTGCAAGAATCAGCGGCAATACTTAATTGGCATAACACCGGCATAAACTGCTTAATATTGGCGCCGTAAGCTCTGGCAAAACTCGCTTTAACGACTTGCTCTAATTGCACACGAAATGGCATGTTTGCATTAGCACACACATAATCATGTGTGTTGGTAACAGGCAAGTTAGTAACTTGAAGTGATTGCATAGTGTTCGCTCTTTTTAGACTATGGGTAAAATCTAACGAGCAAAACTTAAATAAACCTTAAGAAAAATTAATTTTTATAAAAAAACCCAAACAATGTTTGGGTCAGTGATTACGTAACTGGAGATTTCAGGAATAATAAGCCACATCTACCCGCTAATTGCGGGCTTATGCAAGTAAATTTAAGACAGTTAGCGTTTAATTTACTTGCTGGAGATAGACTTATTATCCGACGCTCTGATTATCTATTTTTTATGTAACGCTTCGATGCGCGCCAATAAGCTTGATGTGTCAAAACGCCCACCACCAAGTGCTTGTACGTCAGCGTAGTACTGATCGACCGTCGCGGTCATTGGTAAAGTGGCACCATTATTTTTTGCTTCATCTAACGCAATACCTAAATCTTTACGCATCCAATCAACAGCAAAACCAAATTCGTACTCACCTGCCCACATGGTTTTGTAACGGTTTTCCATTTGCCATGAACCAGCCGCACCTTTTGCAATCGTCTCAATGACTTTTTCGCCATCAAGGCCTGCTTGTTTGGCAAAATGTAAGCCCTCGGCCAAGCCTTGCACAACGCCCGCGATACAAATTTGATTAACCATCTTACACAACTGTCCAGAGCCAACTTCGCCAAGTAACTGGCTAAAACGGCTAAATGCCGCCATAACGGGTTGTACTTTTGCAAACACTGCTGCGTCGCCACCAGCCATGACTGTTAATACACCATTTTCAGCACCAGCTTGACCACCCGATACTGGCGCATCAATAAACGCAATATCTTTTAGTGCCGCATTAGCGGATACTTCGCGCGCAACTTCGGCTGAAGTCGTAGTGTGATCGACTAAAATAGTGCCTGCTTGCATACCTTTAATCACCCCGTCAGCACCATAAACTACTGAGCGTAAATCATCATCGTTACCTACACACATAAATACGATATCTGCATGTTCTGCGGCTTTTGCTGGCGTTAATGCCACCTGACCTGCGTATTTTTCTGCCCATTGCTGTGCTTTTGCTGTGGTACGGTTATACACGGTTACTTGATGACCGGCAGTTGCTAAATGACCCGCCATTGGATAACCCATTACACCTAAACCGATAAATGCGACTTTCATTGACATAAAATTGACCTATTTCAGTGGTAACTTAAAAAGATAATTTGATTATCTCAACCGAACAGTAAAAAAGCGAATGAAAAAGTCTTCATTAAATTTCTTCATGGACGAGACAAAATAGGTAACCTATGGATAGCATATATCAATTCAGTGCCCCGCTTTATAACGGCGAAAATTTTTCCTTAAGTCAGTTAAAAGGCAAAACGATTTTAATCGTCAATACCGCCAGTAAGTGTAACTTTTCGGTGCAGTTAAGCGCACTTGAAAAGCTGTATCAGCAATATAAAGCACAAGGGTTTATTGTGTTAGCATTTCCGTGTAATCAATTTGACTACAATGAGCCAATAGACAACATTGATATTAAAGACTTTTATCAACAACAGTTTAATGTTAGTTTTCCTGTGTTTAGTAAAGTAATGGTCAACGGCCCTGATGCTCATCCGTTATTTAACTATTTAAAAGCACATACCCGAGGAATTGCACAAAATCGTGCTATAAAATGGAATTTCACCAAGTTTCTAATAAACTCTGAGGGACAATTGGCGGTACGTTATGCACCGCGCACTAAACCCGATACCTTGAAACAGGTCATAGAGAGTAATATTAATGATGCAACTAACGGTAGCGCTTTTCAGTTCGCAAAAATATGAACATGCATCTTTTGATGCCTGTTTAAACAATCAAACACGCATCAAATTAACCCGTTTTGAACAATCTCTTGATGCGAAAAGTGCCATACTTAGCCAAGGCTTTGATGCTGTATGCGTATTTGTAAACGATATCGTTGATAAAACGGTTATTGATCAGCTTGCTCAATTCGGCGTGAAATGTATTTTATTACGCTGTGCTGGCTTTAATAACGTTGACCTAGCTGCGGCAAATGTCCATAACATCAAAGTATGCCGAGTACCCGCTTACAGCCCTGAGGCAGTTGCAGAGCACTGTGTGGCATTAATGCTTACCCTCAATCGCAAAACTCACAAAGCCTATAACCGTATCCGTGAAGATAATTTTGATTTAAATGGCTTGCTTGGCTTTAACTTATTCAAGAAAACCATTGGTATCATTGGCTGTGGAAAAATTGGCTTGGCTTTAGTAAATATACTCAATGGCTTTGATGCAAATGTATTGGTTTGCGACCCTTATGCAGTACCAGGCAATTATACAATTTGTGATCTAGACACTTTATTAAGTCAAAGCGATGTGATCTCTTTGCACTGCCCGTTAACCGAGCAAACTCATCATATGATCAACGAACACGCTTTTGCCAAAATGAAGCAAGGGGTGATGCTTATAAACACTTCCCGCGGCGCATTAGTTGATAGCAAAGCCTGTATTGGCGCACTTAAAACTAAAAAATTGGGTTATTTAGGGCTAGATGTGTACGAACAAGAGTCAGAACTATTCTTTAAAGACCGCAGTGATGAAATTATGCAAGACGATGTGTTTTCGCGTTTGGTAAGTTTTCCAAACGTACTGGTCACCGGCCACCAAGGCTTTTTTACCAAAGAAGCATTGAGTGAAATTGCGCAAATCACCGTAAATAATGCACTTGAGTTCGCTAATAACCAACCACTAAGTAATGAAGTTAAATAAGAGGTTGATTTAGGTGCTAGATGCTAGATGCTAGATGCTAGGTCAAAGTTTAAAAACTAAGGCAGAAAAAATCAACCAAGTTAGCTTGGTTTAAACCGGTTAAGTTGCATAAGCTGAAGTAACAAATATCTGTTCTAACACTTTTAACTAATAATTAGAGTTGGCTGGCAGGCTGCTATGAGCGATAATCGGACACTGAAAAAATTAAATTTATTCATGTGTTTTGAGTAGAAACCTAATTTTGTCCAATAACATTATTAAACGCCGTTTTGGGGCAAAATAACATGCATGATTCCTAGCTGTTTTAATTACTTGTTTACAAAAGTAATTATTGGTGAAATTATCAGGGTATGTAATATACGCCGTTTTGATGTGTTATAAACCACCAAAATGGTGTTCAATAAGCTGCTAGCTCACCAAGGTAAGTGTAAACATCTATGGATTTATTTGAAGATATAGGCTTGTCAGGTAAACAACATAAAAACTTTGTTAATATACTTAAGCAGTCTATGAAAGCTGATAGAGCAGAGCTCTTAAAATGGTGTAATGGTTTTCCTGATAGAGACAATAAACTTGTTACTGAATTTCAAACGACATTCAATTCAAGCTTTTGGGAAATATATTTATATGCCCTATTTAAAGAAATAGATTTCAAAATGGACTGGTCTTATTCAAGACCTGACTTTTTGCTTGAATATAAAGGTAACAATGTTGTCGTAGAGGCAACCATATCTGAATCAGCAGTTGGTAAAACTCCTGAGTGGGAAAAAGATTTATCGAAAGGTATTCCAGATAGGTTCAAAGACATGAATATGGATTCTATTATTCGCCTGTCAAATTCGATAAATAAGAAGTACATAAAGTATAAAAGTTCATATTCTAAGCTAGAACATGTACGTCCCAATCCATTTGTTTTGGCTGTAGCTCCATTTGAACAGCCTCATTTTAACCTTCAATGTGAAGTGCCAATTATGGCTTTATTATATGATTTTTACGTAGACGAAGATGCATATAACGATGCGCCTCATTTATTCCCAAATGGTCCTCCTGATGTGAGGCTCGGTTGGGTCGAAAAAGATAATGGTACTGAGATCCCACTTGGCTTATTCGAAAGTGATGATTACTCTGAAATTAGTGCAATTATTTTAAGTACAACTGCCACATGGGGTAAAATTGAAGCTATGTCAGGTAATTGCGAAATTCAACGCGCAGTGTCCTCGGTATGGTGGTCTGAGGTTGATAATAAACCTATTCAGAGGCATTCAATGACAAACCAAAATAAAGAGAATGTTAGAGATGGTTTATACGTTTTTCATAATCCTTATGCTAAGAAACCAATAGACCCTGATATGTTCAAACTAGATGGTGTGACTCAGGTTTTTGTTGATTCTGATACAAAGCGTATTACGAAAGAAAGAAATGGATTTTGCCTTATGCATCGGCAAACAATAAACTTTGTATCTGAGAGCTAAAAAGCGCTTTAAATACAACAAAAACAGTTGGTTATATTTCGCCTTGTTCCACATTATAACCTACAATTTTTGTCTGCTTAAGCGGGCGTTTATGCTGCTATGGAAAGTCGGGGTAAATTAAATTGAGCAAAGTATTACGCATTTTATCTATTGTATTTGCTTCTCTAAGTCTAATTAGCTTATTTCAACACGTGTTTGATGGTAAGCGTATAGCTAACGACACCTAGCTTTGCTTAATGTTCCAAGGTAGCAGTGGCTCAAGGTTATCTGGCTGCTCAGCAAGGCGCTGTAAGCAAGTAGAGATATAGTCATGCACCACAAGGTCA